>JAJDJN010000182.1 GCA_030267245.1 Desulfovibrio sp. OttesenSCG-928-A18 | reverse complement strand
CTGTTCAGGCCGGCGTGGTCCTTGCGCACGGAGGCCTTGGTCCAGTTTCCCTTGGCCAGGGCGGCGAGCAGGGGTCCGCCCTGGGTGTAGCCTATTTCCATAAAAAAGCGTCCGCCCGGTTTTAGCAGTGGTTCCGCCAGGGCGATGATGGCCAGGGCATCTTCCAGTCCGGTGCCGGGCGCGGGTGAGGAGTCGGGTCTTGCCGCGCCTTTGGGGCGTTTTGCGCCGGACGCGCCGGGCACAAGGGCCGATTTGGGTTCGAAAGAGCGCACCTCCCTGTCCAGGCCCTCGTATTCCGCCTCGCTGACATAGGGTGGATTGCTGACAAGAAGATCAAGGGACTGGTCGGCCAGCGGCGGGCGGGTGAAATCGCCGTGGACGCAGGCAAGGTTTGCGGTTTCATATCGTTTTGCGTTGTGCCTGGCCACCGCAAGGGCGTCGTCTTCTATCTCCAGGGCTATCCCGCGCCATGCGGGCAGTTCCAGGGCGAGGGTTACGGCTATGCAGCCGCTTCCAGTGCCGAAGTCGGCAAAAAGGCCGCAGGCGGCTGATTGCGGGCGCCGGGCATAGTTGAGGGCGAGATCGACCAGCAGTTCTGTTTCCGGGCGGGGGATCAGGGTGGAAGGCGTGACCTTGAAATCCCTGCCGTAAAACTCCTTTGTGCCCAGAATATAGGCCACCGGCTCCCCTTTTGCCCGCCGTACGGCATAGTCCTGGGCCAGGCAGAGCCGTTCTTCGCCGATCTCTTCCTCCGGATTCATGAGCAGGCCTTTGAGCAGGCCTTCGCGTTTGAGGCCCATGGCCTTGGCCAGCAGCACTTCAGCCGAGAGCCGGGGCGAATCTACCTGTCTGTCCTGCAAATACAGCGTCAGGGCCGCCAGGGCGTGATGCAGCTGACCCGGAAGGGTGGGTGGCCTTGCAGAATGCTTCACTGGCGGCTCCGTAGCGGTCTATTTGCCGAGAATGTGGAACTCTTCAACATTCATGTTGAAGACCACCCCGCCGCCGGGCGCGCAGAGCTTGGGAACGCTGTTTACCGCGTTGAGGATGTCCTGCGCCTTTTCCCTGGCCGAGACTATGAACAGCATTTCTTTTTCAGGCACAAGGCTGATGCCGAAAAACTTCACATCCTCTTCGGTGCCGGTGCCCCGTGCGTTGAGGATGGTGCCGCCGGTAGCCCCGGCCTTGCGGGCCACGGCCATGACGTCGTCCGCAAAGCCCGTGTTCACGATAACGGTAATGAGTTCGTAGCCTGATTCCATAGCAGTATTCTCCGTGCCGTGCGAAGGTGTCGGCTGTGTTGTTTCCTGTCCCGCGCCGCGGATCAGCATGCCGCTGACATCCAGCAGCAGGGCGAGCCCGCCCAGTTTTTTCGGATTGTTCGCGGCGGCTTCCCGGACCGCTTCCAGCACAGCCGCTTTTTCATCCATGAGCAATATAAATACTATGTCCTGATGTACGTCAGCCAGGGACAGGGCCTGCAGAATGCGGTTGTCGTCAATGGTGCGCCCTAGGGCCAGGGTTCCGCCCCGGGCTCCGGCGGCCTTGGCCGCCGCCACGAGCAGTTCGCCGCGATGCCTGCCTACCATGCACAGTAAAAGTTTGGCCGGCTTTGTGAATATATTGAGCATGCCATTCCCCTCTTTAGCTTCCCTGCTCTTGCTTGCGCAGTTCCTGTTTGTGTTTCTGCCGCTCCTTGTGTTTGAACACAAGCCCCAGGAGCTGGATGGTGATAAGCGGGGCCATGGCGATCATGGCGATCATGCCGAAAGCGTCCATGGTCGGGTCTCCGCCCACGGCCAAAGTGGCGCCGATGGTCAGCGAAAGGACGAAGGTCGTGGACATGGGGCCCGAGGCCACGCCGCCCGAGTCAAAAGCGATGGCCGAAAATAGCTTCGGGCAGAAAAAGGTCAGCAACAGAGCCAGGGAATAGCCCGGCAGGATCATCCACCAGATGCTCACCCCGGTAAGCACCCGGATCATGCCCAGCACCACCGCGCCGGCAATGCTTATGGAAAGGGCCGCCAGCATGATCGGCCGGCGGATATAGCCGCCAGAGACCTCTTCCACCTGTTCCGTCAACACCCAGACCGCCGGCTCGGCGCAGACCACCACCGCCCCGAGGACCAGGCCGACGGGAATGAGCACCCAGCCGCTGCCCATGGAGCCGAGGGCCTTGCCAAGGGCGGTGCCGGCCGGTGTAAAGCCGCACTTGACCCCGACCATGAAGATAACCAGGCCGATAAAGGCGTAGAGAAAGCCAAAGAGCATGCGCTTGACCTGCTGCGCGGGCAGACGCAGTAAAATAAACTGGAAAAACAAAAAGATGCAGAACAGGGGCAGCAGGGCCAGACATATTTCCCAGGTCACCTCGGGCAGTTCGTGCAGAAAATGCTCCAGCAGGGGCAGGACTGGTTTGGCGGCCTGGACTTCTTCGCCGCCGGCCGACAGGTCCGCCGAGGAAAAAAGCCCGAGGGCGGCTACCGCGGCAATGGGGCCGATGGAGGCAAGGCCGACCATTCCGAAGCTGCTGTCGTCGCCCTCCTTGCGTTTGGCCGTGGAGGCGACGCCTATGCCCATGGCCATGATAAAGGGCACGGTAATCGGGCCGGTGGTGGCCCCGCCCGAATCAAAGGCCACGCCGATGAAGCGGGGGTCGACAAAGGCGCAGCCAACAAAGACGAGGGTGTAGAAGACGATGAGCAGCCAGCGCAAGGGCAGTTGCATGATGATTCTGGCGGTTCCCACCAGGAGAAAGAAGCCCACGCCAAGGGCGATCATGACCAGCAGTATGTTTCTGTCAATGCTTGGCGCAGCGTCGGTGACCTGCTGCGCCAGCACCTGCACATCCGGTTCGGCAATGGTCACGGCAAATCCGATGGCAAAGGAGGCGAGCAGCACCAGCGCCAGGCTGCGCTGCCTTGTCAGCGAGGAGCCGACCTTTTGCCCGAAGGGGACCATGCCGATGTCGGCGCCCAGAAGAAAGATGGAAAGGCCGAGAATGAGCAGCAAGCCGCCGGTGATGAATTTGGCGAGCAGTCCTTCTCCCATGGGCGCCAGCGTAAAATGGAGCAAGACCACGATAAGCATGACCGGAATGACGGAAATGGCCGATTCCTTGAATTTTGCCATGAAGTTTGAGATCAAGATACGCTCCTTGTTAAGCCCTGGCCTGGATATCGCAGGATGAAAACGCTTCCGGCGGCGGTACCGGAAACTGGCAAAAGATACGCGCTGCCTTCGCTATAATCAAGAACAAAGCTGGCGTTTAACAAGGGATTTGTCGTTTTTTTGTGCGTCCCGGCAACAGCGTTTTCTATAAAGCAAGCGATATGCGGATTTTTTTGTTGCGAGCCCTCTGTGAGACACGAAAAAAAACCGGCAACTAAAAAAAATAATGAAATCTTTTCAATATACGCTGAATTTCTTGCTCCGCAAGAACTTTACTTAAATGGCGGACTATTTTTTAAAGAAAATTTATATAAATGTTAGAGATTATAAGCAGTTGTGAATGCAGGTTTTTTTTGCATTTTTCAATAAAGTATAATAAGGATTTAGTCGATATATAACACGGTGTGCAGTGGTCTAGCACACGCAAAAAAAGCGCAACATCCTTGACACAGAGGGCCATTTTGCGTATTTATGGTAACAATTCATAAGGGTGAATTAAACAATAACGCGCACAAAACTGCGGTCATTCTGTCCGGAACGGGCGGGGAGTCATCTCCCCGTACGGCACCGGGCCGATGGCCGTGTGTATTTGCATAACAGGATCCGCCATGCGGATGCTGTTGCGGTTCATTGAGAATACATCTGGGATTATTTCCCATGTACATCATTAAAGGGGGCCATCATGTCTCAATCCACTCCCAACGGTTCCGGTTCCAAGCGTATTTCCCTGCAACGGCCTGCCGCCGGCACCCGTGAGGTTTTGACGGGTCTTAAGGGCGAGACGCTGAAATTTGAATTTGCGCTTGCGGAAGGGACCTTCTCAAGACAGGGCAACGACATCCTGATCACCTTTGAAGACGGTGCCGTGCTTGTTCTGAAGAACTTTTTCGCGGATCGGGACAGTGTACCCAATTTTGAAGATGCCGGCGAACTTCTCGACGGCATCGCTTTTTTGAAAGCTCTGAATATCGACACGGCGTTCGGGGGAGCGTCGCGTCCCAGCCCCAGGGGCAGCGGAGTGGGCTCCTATGACGACTCCCCGGGCGAGCTCGTTGATACGGTGGAGCGCCTGGATGATCTGGGCACTTCCCGGCGCGAGTGGAGCAACGCCACCTTGTCCACCGGCAAGGATCTCAGCGATGCCTATGAGGATCCCCTTGTCGATATTTCCATTGCCGCGGCTTTCAAGCCGGAACTGGCCCTGAACGAAGCGCATCTGGCCGGGGGGACGGACGCGTGGGCCGAAGGCGCCGTGTCCGAATGGACTGTTCTGGAATTGCCCGCCGGGGTCTTTATCGTGGGCGTACCCACCGACCCTGAAGCGGAAGCCACCAGATTCACCGACGCCAACGGCGTTCTCTATGTGCGTTGCATTGGAAACGGCCAGTACGAATACCGCTACGAGATGAACTCGCCTTTTGCCAC
>JAJDJN010000181.1 GCA_030267245.1 Desulfovibrio sp. OttesenSCG-928-A18 | reverse complement strand
CGGGATTATCTCGCCCGCTATCCAAATGACTGGCAGGGGCGTTTTTCCCTGGCCGGCAGGCTCTGCATGCTGGCCAGTCTGAGCGCTGAGCCAAAGGATGTCGCGCCGCTTTTGCGTGAGTCGGCCGCACTGGGGCTTCCCTTGCTGGCGAAACTGAAGCAGCAGCCTTTGTTGCTGGGCGCAGGCAAGGCCGGGAACCTGGTTTTTCTGCTTACGCGGTCGGCCCTGGGCTTGCTTCCGCTCAGGCAGGGGGCCGGCGACAGGCTGCTGGCGCTGCGCATACTGGCCGCACTGGAAGGGGCCCGGGAGCTTTTTCCGGACAGGGAGCTGACGCGGTCCAAAGGCATGATCGCCCGCGCCCTTGGCATGAGTGAAGACAGGGCACTGACGAGAAGGATCCTGCTCGCCCATGCCCTGCGCCTGGCGGATGAGGCCGGCGATATCCCGCTCATGGCTTCGTCCTTGTCCTTGAGAGCGGTATTCAGTCAGGATGAAGCCGTGAAACGCCCTTTGTATGCAAGGTCCGAGGCCATGCTGCTGCCCTTTTTTCTGCTTGCGCGGCAGCGCGGCCTGAGTATCGGTTATGATGATGAAGACGGTTTTTTTGGCGCTGACGCGTTCATCCGTCTTTATTTGTTTCAGGCCCTTGACAGCACGGAGCCGGCGGTAAAAAATGCCTTGGCGGCGAAGGCTCTGGGGTATTCGGAACAGCTCCTGCCCGCCCGGGCTTTATATTACAGAGCCGAGGCCGAAGCGGTGCGCGGGGATGCCCCGGCCTGCGCCGCGGTGGCGCGCGGCCTGTGCCATGAGGATGCCCATTTTGCCGGGCTTCTGCCTGTGATGGTGAGCAGTTGGCCCACATACAAGGCTGTGCGGAACAGTCCTGAAATTATAGAGCTGCTGCGTGAATGCCGTCCCTGAGTCTGCCCTGGACGGGCTTTGTCCGCCGAGGCATTTTTCAAGCAATATCCGGGTGATGCCGGATTGTAAGGAACACCGTATGCGCGTGAGCAGACCCGTCAAGATCGGGCCGGTCACTGTTGGTGGCGGGGCCCCTGTGGCTGTGCAGAGCATGACCAATACCGACACCCGCGACGCCCGGGCCACGCTGGAGCAAATCAGGCGTCTTGCGGCAGCGGGCTGCGAACTTGTGCGCGTGGCCGTGCCTGACGCCAGGGCTGCCGAAGCCCTGCGTTCCATCTGCAACGCGTCACCCTTGCCGGTCATTGCCGACATTCATTTCAGCGCTGCCCTTGCTATTGCCGCCCTTGAGTCCGGCGTTGCCGCCCTGCGCATCAATCCCGGCAACCTGCGAGTCGGGCCTGCCAGGGAAAAGAGCCGGGGCACAGGCAAAGGCGCCTCTGTAAGCGCTCTGGTGGACCAGTTGGTGGACGCCGCAAAGGCGCACAAGGCCCCCATCCGCATAGGCGTGAACGCTGGCTCTCTGGAAAAGAGCCTGCTCGAGCGCTATGGCGGCCCCAGGCCCGAAGCCATGGTCCAGAGCGCCCTTGAGCATGTGCGCATGCTGGAGCGGCGCGGTTTTTATGATATCAAGATTTCCCTCAAGGCTTCTTCGGTGCCCATGACCGTGGCCGCGTACCGCGATCTCGCCACCAGGTGTGATTACCCCTTGCATGTGGGCGTTACCGAAGCGGGCACACTGCTGCGCGGAGCGGTAAAATCCGCTGTGGGCATAGGGATATTGCTGGCCGATGGGCTCGGTGATACACTGCGTGTTTCTCTGACCCACGACCCTGTGCGTGAAGTGGAAGTGGCCTACGGCATTCTTTCAGCCCTTGAGCTTCGCCGGCGGGGGCCGGAAATCATTTCCTGCCCCACCTGCGGACGCACCGAAATAGACCTGATCAAGCTGGCGGAACAGGTGGAGGAGGCCTTGCGCGGCCTTACCCGGCATATTACCGTGGCGGTCATGGGCTGCGTGGTCAACGGCCCCGGAGAAGCGCGCGAAGCGGATGTGGGCATCGCCGGAGGCCGGGGCAAAGGGGTCCTTTTTCGCAAGGGGGAAGTGGTGCGCAGCGTGAGCGGCGATACGCAGGCGCTGTTGCGGGCCTTGATGGAAGAGGTGGAACTCGTGCTTGCGCAGGAGCGAAATGACCCGCCCTCCTGACGCCAGCCCGGAAATTGCACATGCCGCCGGGGGCATAACCGGACACACACCAACACAATGAGGCTGCGATGCGCTGGACCAGAACATACATCCCGACCCTGAAAGAGGCCCCGGCCGACGCCGAGGTAATCAGTCATCAACTGCTCATCCGCGCCGGCATGATCCGTCGTCTGAGTTCGGGCATATACAGTTATCTGCCCCTGGGGCTGCGGGCCATCAGCAAGGTGGGGGACATCGTGCGCGAGGAGATGAACAGGGCCGGGTCGAGCGAACTCCTGATGCCGGCGGTGCAGCCGGGGGAGCTGTGGCGGGAATCTGGCCGCTGGGAGCATTACGGCAAGGAACTTTTGCGCTTCAAGGACAGGCATGAGCGCGACTGTTGCCTCGGGCCCACGCATGAAGAGGTGATCACCGATCTGCTGCGGGGTGAAGTGCGTTCCTACAGACAGCTCCCCATCTCCCTGTATCAGATCCAGACCAAGTTCCGGGACGAGATCCGCCCCCGTTTCGGGCTCATGCGCGGGCGCGAGTTCATCATGAAGGACGCCTACACCTTTGACAAGGATGACGCGGGCGCGGATGCCAGCTACTGGACCATGTATGAAGCCTACCGGCGTATCTTCCGGCGTCTGGCCTTGCGCTTTCGGGCTGTCGAAGCGGATTCCGGCTCCATTGGCGGCAGTTTTTCCCATGAATTCATGGTGCTTGCCAATACGGGCGAAGACGTCATCGTGGCTTGTACCGCCTGTGAATACGCGGCCAATATTGAACGCGCCGAAGTCGGGGCGCCGGCGTCAACAGACCGGCAGGAGCCGCCCGCGCTGGAGGAAGTAGCCACTCCCGGCACGCACAGTGTGGCCGAAGTGGCCGCCTTTCTTGGCATTGCGGCGGAGCAGGTCCTGAAAACGATCCTGCTGGTGGCGGATGACAAGCCCTGTGCCGTGTTGCTGCGTGGCGACCATGAACTGAATGAAATCAAGGTCAAGAATCATCTCGGGGCTGATGCCGTGCGCCTGGCGAGCGAAGCTGAAGTTGTGGCCTGGACAGGCGCGCCCGTGGGGTTTGCCGGGCCCGTGGGACTTGCGCGGGCGGATGTTGCCATCATTGCCGATCATGCCTTGAGCGCGCGGCAGGGCTGGGTTGCCGGGGCCAACAAGGCGGATGGGCATGTGCGCAATCTCAGCCTGACCCGCGACGCCAACGTCAGAGAATACGCGGATCTGCGCAGTATCCGTCCGGGAGAACCCTGCCCGCGCTGCGGCGGCGTGGTGGAGACCATGCGCGGCATCGAGGTGGGGCATGTATTCAAGCTGGGCCTGAAGTATTCCAAATCCATGAACGCCGTTTTCCTTGACGAGCAGGGCCGGGAGCGGCACATGGTCATGGGTTGCTACGGGGTGGGCGTAAGCCGCGTGGTTGCGGCCTGTATTGAGCAGAACCACGATGAGCGGGGCATTGTGTTCCCGCCGCCCATTGCCCCGTACGAGCTGATTCTGGCCAATCTCGACCTCAAGAACGAGGCGGTGAACGCCAAAGCCGAGGAACTGTACCTCTATCTCGCCGGCCTTGGTCTGGATGTGCTGCTGGATGATCGTGACGAACGCCCCGGTGTGAAGTTCAAGGATGCGGATCTCATTGGTGCGCCCATGCAGCTTGTGCTGGGGGCCAAGGGTTTTGCGCGTGGCATTGTGGAAGCCTCCGACCGCCGTAGTGGACAAAAATGTGAATTGCCCCTGGACGGCTTTGCCGAGGCCTTTGCCGCATGGCAGAAAGAGGTCTACAGCGGCTGGGGCATGGAGTTGTAACCTCAGGGAAAAGCTGCTCAGCCTGGCATTGCATGAGGTACCGGGGGCTTTGTCCCCCCGGACTCCCCCGGCAGGGGGGCGGCGGCCACCTGCACCAGCGACATGGATCGACGATATTTTTTTCTGCTGCCCTGCGCGGCGCTTGTTCTGCTGTGCCTGTATCTGGGTTTGAACAAGGACTCCCTGCAGTCGGATGCGGCGAGGGCGGCGCAGATCCCGGCTTATGAAGGCGCAACGCTGGCGCAGAAATGGACCTTTGCCAATTATGGCTACAGTTTTATGCTGCCTGAAGCCAGAAACGGCTTTGTCTACCCGAAACCGGGCATGGAACAGGGGGTGCTCTTTTTTCTGAACCCGCCCGAGCGGCAAAATGAGCGCAGGGAACTCATTGTCTGGGCCTATGATCTGCCGCCCGGCAACGCGGGCGTGAGCGCGCAACTGCGCGCGGATTTACAGATCCTGGAACTGCATGAACCAGGGGCGGAAAAGGCCGCGGCCTTTTTCAGAAGGGAACAGGCAGGACTTGGCTTCCACGGCTACACCACCCAACGAAGCGGACGCCGCTATCTGACGGCCATGGCGCAGGCCGGAGCCGGTGCCGGCAGCGTCGTATACGCAATTCACCTCGCCAGCTCGCAAAAAAACTGGGACAGGGACTACAAGCTGTTCCAGCACGTATTTGCCTC
>JAJDJN010000180.1 GCA_030267245.1 Desulfovibrio sp. OttesenSCG-928-A18 | reverse complement strand
TTCCATGCACCCTTGACTTTTCAGGAGTTTAACATGCGCAGACTGACCCTTTCAGCTCTCGTTCTCTGCGGTTTTTTGACCGTATTTCACGCTCCCTCAGGCCATGCGGCCGACATCACCGTATCCGCCGCGGCAAGTCTGACCAACGCCTTTGGCGAGATCAGGGACGCTTTCATGGCCAGGCATCCGGGTGTCACCGTGACTACCAACTTTGCGGCCTCCAACCCCCTGCTGCGTCAGATTGAAAGCGGCGCGCCCGTGGATGTCTTTGCTTCCGCCGATCAGGCGACCATGGACAAGGCAAGCGCCGGCAAACTTGTCGATGAAGACACGCGCGTGGATTTCGCCTTGAACGAACTGGTGCTCATCACCCCGGCCGAGGGCGCGGTGGCTTTGTCCGATCTGCGGGGCCTGAGCGGCGATGCCGTGAAAAAACTGGCCCTTGGCAATCCCGAATCCGTGCCCGCCGGCCGCTACGCCAGGGCGGCCCTCAGTTCGGCCGGTCTCTGGGAAAGTTTGCAGCCCAAGCTGATCATGGGCGAAAGCGTGCGCCAGACCCTCGACTATGTGGTGCGCGGCGAAGTGGAAGCGGGCATTGTGTACATGACCGACGCCAGGCAGGCCGGTGACAAGGTGCGCATCGCGGCGGTGCTGACCGGGCATGACCCCGTGCTGTACCCCATTGCCCTGATCAGGGATTCGGCTTCCCCCAAAGAAGCCCGCGCTTTCATCGACTTTGTGCTCAGCGACGAAGGCGCCGCCATCCTGGCCAGGTACGGTTTTGCCAAGCCCAAAAAATAAGCGGCGCCGGGGCATTACCCGAAACGCCGAGGGGGCAAAAGCCCCCGTAGGGCTCCTTGGCAGGACCCGGCCCGGATTTTGCGCTTCTCGTAAAGTCCGGGCTAAGTCCTGCCGCCCAATACTTCGGTCAGGTTCAGGGCCGCCATTTCCTCCCCTTCCTTGCGGCAGGCCATATAATGGCTGGCCAGGGCCAGTTGCTCCTTGCGCGTGGCCGCCTTGCCGTCCAGTTTTGCGGCCAGCACAAAGCGCAGGGCCTCGCCAAAAAGCGGCCCCGGGGCTTCGCCGAAAGAAGCGAGATCCTCGCCGCTGATTTCCAGTTTCACGTCCTTCAGGCGCGTGAGGTACAAGGAGATGTCCTGGCCGATATTGTGCTCCTGCCCGTGCCTGGCCATCAGGTAAAGCAGGCCCTCGGTCGGCACCGGGCGCAGGGTTTCATAAAGCTGGCTCATGGGCACGGGCCCCTTGCTCTGCAGGGAGGCGAGCATGCTCGAGGCCTTGCGTGTGTTCTCGCGCAGGGAAAGAAAATCCGACTTCTGCCGCTCGATGAAGCCCAGGCGTTCGAGCATGGCGGCCACATCCGGGTATTTGGCGCTGGCGCACAGGCCCAGCAGATACACCTGCCAGTTCTCGGGCAGCGGCTCCTTGTACAAAAGCCGGTACCAGGCCAGTACTTCGTCAATGCTCGTCAGCAGAATGTCCTTTGTCGGGTTGAGCTTGAGCACCGGATGGATCATGCGCAACAGGTTCCAGTTGTCCATGCGCCTGAGGCAGGAAGGAACGTTCTTTTCATCAAAAACGTGTTTGAGCTCGTTGAAAAGACGGGGGCCGGAGAGCTTGTCCAGCATGCTCAGGGACAGCGCGTTCTTGATCAGCCGTTCGGTCTGCACGCCGATGCGGAAGGTGAAGCGCTGCTCGAAGCGCACCGCACGCAGAATGCGGGTGGGATCTTCGACAAAGCTCAGTGAATGCAGCACGTTGATGTATTTTTCCTTTATATCGCGCTGCGAGCCAAAGGGATCGATCAGGGTTCCGAAGCGCTCGGCGTTCAACTGGATGGCCAGGGCGTTGATGGTAAAGTCCCTGCGGTACAGGTCCATTTTGATGGAAGACAGCTGCACCGTGGGCAGGGCGCCAGGGTATTCGTAATACTCCAGCCGGGCGGTGGCCACGTCCAGGCGCTGCTCCACATTGTCGACACCTGGGTAGAACACGATGGCCGTCTTGAATTTCTGGTGCGGCCGCACCGTGCCCCCCAGACGTTCGGCCAGTTTTTCCGCAAAGGCGATGCCGTCTCCTTCCACACTGAGGTCTATGTCCAGATTGGGCTGCTTGAGGATCAGATCGCGGACAAAGCCTCCCACCGCGAATACCGGCATGGCCAGCGCATCGCCGAGTTTGCCGGCCTCTTCAAGAATACGCACATGCTCGTCCGGCAACTGTGCCCTGACCAGGCTGGCCACGTTGCGTTCGCGGTGCTCCTGGTCCAGGGGGGTGCCTTCGGGGATATGCAGCGTATCGTCGATCAGCAGCCGGATCACGTCCGTTCTGGTGAGCACGCCCACCAGTTCATGGGCCTCCAGGATGGGGATGAGGCGCTGGCGCTGCTTGAGGATGATTTTCATGGCCTCATGGAGATCCGAATCCGGAGTCAGGGTGCTGACGCTGCGCTGCATGTATTCCGTAACCGGCAGGTGATCCAGTTTGTGCGCCGAGGCCCTGGCCGCGGTATGCTGCTCCAGCAGGCCGATGCCGCCGCCAGCCTCGGCGGGAAGGATGGGTATGGCCTTGAGCCCGTAACGATTCATGATTTCTTCGGCCTGGCCTATGCTCATGTGGGCGTTGCCGCTGATGGCGGGCGAACTCATGTGCCTGCCCACGCTCATCTGGGGCGTGATTACAGAGACGAGAAAGGCCAGCAGCGCTCCCCTGACTTCAGCCAGAGGCTTTTGCTTGATGCTGGCCGAGGCCGCGTAGTGGTGTCCGCCGCCGCCAAAAGAGTGGCAGATCATGCCCACATCCACTTCCGGCACCTTGCTGCGCGCGATCAGGTGCACCCGGTCGCCCATGGAGGCCAGCACAAAGATGATCTTTATGTTCTCCATGTCTATGAGCTTGTGCACCAGGGTGGCGAAATCGCCCATGAAGCTTTCGAGCACGATTTCCGAAACCGTGACCTGGATGCCGTGGATGGTGTGGGTCATGGCGTTGCGCAAAAGCTCGTTCAGAATATGCACCTGCTCACGCGTGAGATCGGAACTGGTCAGCTCCACGATGGTACCCAGGTCCATGCCGAATTCCAGCAGATAGGCGGCGGCCGTAAGGTCGTGCGCGGTGGTGGAGCCGAAGGTGAAAGACCCGGTATCCTCATATATGCCAAGGCCCATCATGGTGGCCTCGTCAGGGCTGAGGGCGATGCCCTTTTCCCGGATCAGATGGGTGAGGATGCTGGTGGTGGCGCCCCATTGCCGGATGACGCTCTCTTGCGCGGGCAGGTCGTCGTCGGCATCCGGGTGGTGGTCGTATACATGAATGACCAGCCCGGGCTTATCCAGCACCTCCTTGACATGCTCGAGGCGCGAGCGCTGGTGTGTATCCACAACCACCAGCAGCCTGACGGTCGAAAAATCGCAGTCTTTGGGCTGGCGCAGGTTGAAAAGGTAGGCAATGCTGTCGGAAAAAAGGTGCGAGCCCTGCCGCTCAAGCATGGTCGGAGCGACAAGCGTCGCGCCCGGGTAGAGCTTTTCCGCCGCGACCATGGCCGCAAGGGCGTCAAAGTCGGCGCTTGTATGGCCGGTGATGATGATTTCGGGACGAATGGCTGGGCTCATGGCGTTGGGGACCTGCTTCAGGAATCCTTTTCGGGCTGCGGTGACGAGCGGGGATGAAATTGTCTGTGCACCTGCATGACGCGGTCCTGCTGCACATGGGTGTAAATTTCCGTTGCCGCGATATCCGCGTGTCCAAGCAGCATCTGCACCGAACGCAGGTCGGCCCCGCCTTCAAGCAGATGCGTGGCAAAGGAATGGCGAAAGGTATGGGGCGAAATTTCTGCCCTGATGCCGGCCTCGGCGGCATGGCGCCGTACCAGTTTCCACACGGCCACCCGGGACAGGCCCTTGCCGGACCTGTTAAGAAAAAGCACCGGGGCCGCCGGGTTGAACAGGGGACGCCAATGCTGCGCGTAATCCTGCAAAAATGCCGCCGCTTCCGCATGCACCGGCACGATCCGCTCCTTCGAGCCTTTGCCGAAAACGCGCAGCAGGTTGCTCTGCGGGTCAAAATCAAGCGCCCGCAGGGCGCACAGTTCGGAGACCCTGAGCCCCGAGGCGTAGAGCAGCTCAAGCATGGTCCGATCCCTGAAGCCGAGCTTGGTCGAAAGATCGGGCGCCGCGAGAAGGGCACGCATCTCCTCTTTGCTGAGCACCTCGGGCAGGCTCCGGAGCAGCTTGGGGTTTTCCAGAAAACGCGCCGGGTCTTCGTGCAGCTCGCCTTCCTCGCGCGCAAAAGCGAAAAAACCGCGCAGAGCGGACAGACGCCTGGAAAGACTGCGCCCGCTCAGGCCAAGACGGCGGGCGTGGACGACATATAAAAAGAGTATCTGCTCGTTTACAAGGGCAAAGAGCCCCTGGTCCGGCAAAGGCGCGCAATCGCTCCCGCAATTTCCGGGCAAGGGGAAGGAACGCGGCGGAACCGGGCCGGCCAGCCGCTCCCTCAAAAAGGCCGTGAACGAAGCCAGATCGGCCGCATAGGCGTGGAGCGTATTGTCGGCCAGGCCGCGTTCCACCAGCAGATGCTCAAGGTAGCGGTCCACCAGGGGATGCTGCGCCGTCGCCTCTGTATCCTGTTCTCGTGTCATAATTTGTTGCTTGTATGCCTCCG
>JAJDJN010000018.1 GCA_030267245.1 Desulfovibrio sp. OttesenSCG-928-A18 | reverse complement strand
GCTTAGGCCACCCAGCCCCTAGCCCAGGGATGTGTTACTGCCCCCGGCGTTCCCAGAGGCGCATCTCCTGCATCTTTTTCCGCCGTTCGCGCTGCAGCGCCTTGCAGACCAGGGGGGTGCCCTTTTTGTAGCCGTAACGTTCGCGGTAAGCCTCGGTGCTCAGGCCGTGTGAAGCCAGGTGCTTTTTGGTCAGCAGCTTGAAAGTCTTGCCGCAGACAACACAGGTGATGGATTTTTCCTTGATCGCTTTTTTCGGGTCAATGATCTCGGTGCTTTCTTCCGCTTCGGCAAGCCCCGGCTCGCTGATGGCCCGGATGCCGTCGGAAAGTTTTTTGACCATTGTGGTGATCTCGTCTTCCGTCATTGTCCGTACACTGGCTTGGGCTTTGACGATTTCCAATGCTTCTTTGAGATAGGTCTCCATGTATCTTGCTCCTTAATACAACATTACTGCGGCTTAAGCACCGGCAGGGATGATGCGAAAATCCGGTGAAAAATTTTGTGCGTTGACCAGTTGGAGCCGTGTACCTTTGAAAGGCTTGCTTAACGGCGTGCAAAGCTCACCTGGGCATTTCAGGGCAAGGATTTGAGGATAAATCCTTGCAGAGCAAATATGCTTTTTCAAAGTGAATTTGCTCAAGCTGCATAGCATGGAATCACGAGTGAAAACAGCAATGCACACTTTCCAACTGTATGTTCTTGTATGAAAGTACTGTTAAATGAATATTTTTCCTTTGTCCATGACTAATTACAGTCAGTGTGCGCCCCTTTGTTTTCATGCTTTTGCTTTTGCGCAACAGATATACAAAAATTGTATCCGGCCGGACCGTAGCGGCGCGCAATTGCGCTTTTACACCGGGGCATGTTGTTGGGCTCCTTTTTCCCTGCCGGGAAGCGCCATGCGCGAATTCCCTTTTATTGTGAAAAAAATACGGGGAATTGCAGGAAAGCGCGGGCTTTTTCCGGCATGCCTTCATGGCATGCGCATTGGTATTCTGTTACTTTATAACACAGCTTTTTTTTTTATGCACCTGATAAAGTTATTTTTGCGCGTTTTTTATATCAAGGCATGCATCAGCGGCCAGTGGCCGCGACTGTTGAATGCGCGTGCGGCGGGAAAACAACGGGCAGTGGCCGCACTGCGCCTCGGGCAAATTTGTTGTGGCGGATGTTGCGGGGCGCCTGACGCTCACTGCATGAGCAGGCTGATCAGGCCGGGCAGGGCTTCGGCCATGTCCGGGTTCTGGGCCGGCTGCCGGGCGGAGGCGCTCCACACCAGCAAGGCCTGGCCTCCGGCGCGCAGGGGTCTTAGATCGTAGCAATCCAGTGCCAGAACATAGGCCGCTGGCGTCAGGCCGGCGGCATGGGCGCCACTGGCCGGCGAGTATGCGGGCGCCC
Source organism: Desulfovibrio sp. OttesenSCG-928-A18 (assembly GCA_030267245.1). Taxonomy (GTDB): domain Bacteria; phylum Desulfobacterota; class Desulfovibrionia; order Desulfovibrionales; family Desulfovibrionaceae; genus Frigididesulfovibrio. Next base: position 17,693 of record JAJDJN010000018.1, on the reverse strand, counting down.
TTGAGCCGGGGCCCGGCCCTTGCGACGGCTCTGACGGGCCAGGGGCCTGGGGCGGCAGGGGCCAGTCGCCGGCGCGGTTGTCCCCCGGCAGCGGCGGCCTGGGCAGGGAGGGCAGGGCGGCCGGCGGCCTGGAGACGCCGGGCGAAGCCGCCGCCGGTGGAATCGCGTACTCCGGGGGCGGGCCGTATTTGAGCTGAAAGTCCCTGGCCTTGAGATCCGCTTCGCGGCCAAAGAAATCAGGCGGCGATGAGGCGTTGCCTTCGCGCCCCTTGGTAAAATCCGACTGCCCCCCGCCATAGGGCGGCGCCGGGCGCGCCGGGGCCGCGCTCCTGCCGTAGCCCATGGTCCCGACGCCGCGTATGGGCCCGGCAGCGGTAATCAACTGCTCGGGATGCTCGGGGAGGCGCATCTCGTTTCGCTTTACGCTCTGCGCCAAAAGCGCTTTGCGCGCCGAAATTCCGTCCCCCTCCGCCTGCAAGGGAAGGGGCAGCACAGAGAGCCGACAGAGCAAAAGGTAATCGGCGGTGCCGGCCCCTGCGGCAAGAAGCGCTTGCCGCGCCTCCGGCGAAAGTGCGGCCGGCGCAACGCCTTCCCGGGCCAGGGTCTGCATGACCGCATCGCTGTCCAGGGGGCGGATGCCGAGCACCGAAGCGGGAAGTTCCTGGTCCCTTTCCGGCAGGATGTATGGATCAAGGCTGAGCCTGGCAAGTTTGCCGGATGCGGCCAGTTCCCTGCTTTTCGCGGCTGCGGCGGCGGTATCGCCGGCCTGCGGCCTGGCGCTTTTACCGTTTACAGCCCCGGCGGGGGATGACTGAAGCATGGCGGCGCTGCTGTATGCGCCTTGTCCGCCCTCGCCGTATCCCCGGCCGGAGCCCCTTTTTGCCTCCGCCCGGGGATGGGGCGCCTGGGCAAGCCTGAGGCCCCTGTCCACCAGCACCGGAGCCAGGGCCTCGTTTAGCCGCAGGAAGAGATGGTCCTGGGCCAGCATCCCCGGCGTGGCCGGATACAGAACCACCGTGCCGGCGCCGGGTAAAACGCCGCGTCTTTCCACATGGCTTGTCTGAATGTCCCCCTGCCGCTGCGGTTCCGGATCGTCCCGCTTGCCAGCGCAGGCGCAAAGCAGGACCGAAAAGACCAGGACAGCAAGGGCGGGGCAATGCCGAAAAGCCCTGTTCCGGCCGCGTTGAAAAGTATTCGACAGCTCACGCCTGAATGCCGACTTTATATTCTGACTGCCGCGCTGCATGCTGCTCTCCTTTATACACCGCGCCCGCACCGCCCGGATGCTGGAAAGTGGAGGCGTGTAGTATGGAAACTATACCTGCCTTTGCCGTATAGATCCATTCTTTTGCAAAGCCTTCTTTCACCTTTCTTGCGCTCGGGCTCCGCCTGTAGTATTGTGTTACAATGCGGCCACAGTGTTCGGAACAGCAAGCGGCCGGATGGGATCGGATGGGATCGGGTGCGATCGGATGAGGCCGGGTACGGCGGGAGCGGACATGACAATACATTCTCCGGAATCTTCCAGGCTCGGGGACCAGAGGCAAGAGGGCGCCAATGCCGCTGGCGATGCAGGGACCGCGCATGCGCGAAGCCCGATCAACATGTCGGTTTTTGAACTGCTCAAGGCCGGTCCGGGGCCGTCCAGTTCGCACACCATCGGCCCCATGCGCGCCGGGCTGGATTTTTACCGCCGCCTGCCCTGCCTGGCCCCGGAACTGCTGGCCGAAGCCCGGGGGCTTCGCGTACGGCTTTACGGTTCCCTTTCCGCCACGGGCCAGGGGCACGGCACGGACAGGGCCGTGCTTGCCGGACTGATGGGCAACGACCCGGAACAGTGCCCGCCCGCCTTGCTCAATGAGCTGCCCCGGATGGCGCCGCAAAACAAGCTTCTTCGTCTGGACGCCCTCTGTGCCGACCCAGGAACGAAGGCGGCCGGGCCAACGGCGGCCAATGCGACGGCCGGGCCGGCGGGAGCCAGGGCAGAAGCGGCAGGGTCCGGGCGGCCCCTTGCCCGCGCCCTGCCGCTGGATGAGGACTGCATCCATTACGGCCCGATCCGGCACAGCTTTCCCTACAGCAATACGCTGATTATCGATCTGCTGGATCGGCCCTACCCGGCCTGGCGCGGGGAGGAGGACCTTGCCGGACCTGCGGGCGCAGCTTCGTTTGCCGCCGACGCCGCGCGCGCGGCCCCGGATGGAACCGAAGGCCCCCGGGCTTCAGCCCTTGGCGCGGCTCCCGTGCTGCCGCCCTATGACCAGGACTTTGAAGGCGACGACCCCTTTGCGGCGAATATTCTGTTTTCCGTGGAATATTATTCCACCGGCGGCGGATTCATACAGTGCAAGGGGCAGAAGCCGGAAGAGCGCCCCGCGCCGCCCTATCCCTATGTAAATATGGCGGAACTGCTGGTACGGCTTTCAGAAAGCGCCCTGACCCTTGACGAACTGATGCTGGAGAACGAATGCGCCCTGACCGGCGCAAGCCGGGAGCATGTCGAGCGGGGCTTGGACAGGCTGCTCGCCCTTATGGAAGATTCGGTCAGGCGCGGCTGCGGCGCTTCTGGCCCCTTGCCCGGGGCCATCGGCCTGCCGCGCAAAGCCGCGGTGCTGCATGGGCGGGCGGCTTCGCTCAAGCCCTTTGACCGGGATCTCTGTCTTCTCAATGCCTATGCTTATGCGGCGGCCGAAGAGAACGCGGCCGGGAACATCATCGTCACGGCGCCCACCTGCGGCGCGGCCGGAGTGGTCCCCGCCCTGGTCGTTTTCATGCGCGATCATCTGCACCTTGACGCGCCGGCCCTGCGGCGCGGGCTGCTGGCTGCCGCGGCCGTGGGCTTTATTGCCAAGCAGAACGCGGGCATAGCCGGCGCGGAACTGGGCTGCCAGGGGGAGGTGGGCGTTGCCTCGGCCATGGGCGCGGCCATGCTGGCCGAAGCCAGGGGCTATTCGGCAAAAGTGGTGGAAAACGCGGCGGAAATCGCCCTTGAGCATCATCTGGGCCTGACCTGCGACCCGGTGGGCGGCTACGTGCAGATCCCCTGCATCGAACGCAACGCGGTGGGCGCGGTAAAGGCCTACAACGCGGCGCTTGTTGCCTGCAATGAAGACCCTGGAGCGCACATGGTCGGCTATGACGACGTGCTGCGGGCCATGCTTGAGATCGGGCGGGATATGAACTGCAAATACAAGGAAACCAGCACGGGCGGCCTGGCCGTCTGCCTGGTGCTCTGCTGAAGCGCCGGAGCGGGAGCGCTAGCCCGGATTTTGCGCGAAGCGCAAAATCCGGCTGGTCGCTTGCGCCAGCAAGCGGCCAGCAAGCGAGCAGCGTGCCTTTAGCTCAAAATCCGTTTCGGATTTTGAGCGCATGCCAGAAAATAGGCTTTTACAATTTGCAGATCGGCCAACTCAGCAATCTATAGTGCAACACTCTGTTTTTACGATGCAAAAACAGCGAGCATGCTGGAGTTGATGCAATATTCAGGCTAGATATACAGCGCCAGGCCCCGCGTCCTCCGGCGGGCAGGGGGCAAAAGAAGCTCCATCAGTGGCTCTTTTCTTTCCCGTCCATTTTGAGCAGCTTGTCCAGCACGTTGAGTTCGGCGGTAAAGTTCATGGTGTCGTTTTTCAGCAACTGGGCGTGCTCTTCTTCAAAGGCTGTGCTCAGCTTGCCGAGGAGTTCCTCCCCCCGTTTGAGGATCTGGCTGATCTCCTCCTGCGACGCCCCCTGGGCGAACAGGCGGGCGTATTCATCCACAACCCGGTCGGCGGCGCCGAGATAGCGGGAAAGGAACTTGTCTCCGGGCACCACGTCGGCCGGGTCGTCGCGCATGCAGATCAGGATTTTTTCCGTGCTCTGGCTGATGGCGCGCACATGGACCCCGAGGGCCTCGGGCAGCCCGGCCGCTTTGCGGACCAGGGTTTCGGCGTTGGCCCGGAACTGCCGGATGCGCTTTTCCAGGGCGTCGTTGCTCGACGGGGGCTGGAACTTGGTCAGGTATTCGGCCAGGGAGGCGTTGAGCCGCTCCAGCGAAAGGGCCGCCGCTTCCTGCGGGTCCTGGCCCTTGAAGGCCTTTCTGCCGTCCGTCAGGCGCAGTATGGGCGAGCGGGCCTTGAGGCTCAGCAACTGCTGAGTGTTCTTGTCAATGTTCGCCACAAGTACCGCACCTGTCTTGTCAAAGCGCGAACCCAGGGAGGCGAGCTTCTGGGCCTGGGCGGACAGATGCCGGGCCTGGGCGGCCAGTTCCTGGGGCAGACTGTCCTGCTGCAGCAGCCATTCCAACTGGCGCACCGAGTCGCGCAGCATGGAGATGGCGATGCTGTCCGCGCGCGCGCGACTGTAAGCCAGCAATGCGCCCCAGCCGCCAAGGACGAATACTGGCAGGCTCCAGTACGGCACCGAGCCCGGCAGCAGGGGCCGCAACTCGCTGATGAAGCCGTAGAGGCCGATGAGCAGCCAGGGCAGGGCGGTCCATTCCCAGCCCATCTGCCCCTTGCGCGCCAGAGCCCGCACAGACCAGGTGACGGCCCCGCCCCAGAAGACGACGCATTGCCAGGGGACGCCCCAGATAATCCAGAACAGACAGAGCAGAACACCGGCGCCGCTGGGTATGATCCAGTCCGAACGCTTGCTCATGCCCCGGGGAAAAAGACATACAAAGCCGACATAGCTGAGAAAGATGAACGCGGCCTTGGTCGTGAAGGCCCCTTCATCAAGAAGGCCCAGGGTGCTTTGCGCAATGGCCGCAAAGATGATGCCGCAAAAATGCACCACAACCCGCATGCCCACTCCGCGAATAAAACCGCTCACGGCGCTCACGGTGGAATCCAGATTGGCGCCGCTTATTTTACCACCCAGCATATGCAGTCCCACCTCTTGTGCTTTGTAATGAACAGGAGCCTGCCGGATATTGCAATGCCCCCGGCGGCCAAAAGGGCCTGAGCCCCTTTGGGATCCCCGCCGGGGCTTTTGCTCCTGGCCCCCCGTATTGTCCCGCTCCATGTCGGAGGCTGCGGGGGCGGCGTTGGGGCGAGGGCCCCTCTGCATCCGGCGCAATGTTCAGGCTGCCTATTGCTTGTCCGTCGCCTGTCCTGCGGCGGGCAGCGCGGTCGCTTCCGGGCTGGCGTTCAGGGCCGCTTCGGGCGCGCTGCCGGCCGAGGCCTGATCGATCACCTGCTGGGTTTTTTGGGCCGCAAGGCTTGTCAGGCGGGTGCGCAGGTCCTCTTCCATGTGCTTGAGTTCCTTTTCCACGTCCTGGCGCTTGTTTCTGCCTTCTTCCGCGATTTTCAGGGTCTGTTCGATGGTGGACACGAGTCTGTTCTGCACCTCCCGCAGGGTTTCGATGTCAACAACGGAGCGCTCCACTTCGCGGGCGGTTTCCACCGTGGCGCTTTCAAGCATTTCCGCGTTTTTGCGCAAAAGCTCGTTCGTGGTGTCCGACACTTCCTTCTGCAACTTGGCCGCGCCTTTCTGGCTGTATAGCGAAAGCGCCAGCACCATCTGCCCTTTCCAGATGGGCAGGGTGGTCAGAATGCTGGTCTGGATTTTTTCGGCCAGGGTCTGGTCGTTGTTCTGGATCAGCCGGATCTGGGGGGCGGTCTGCAGGGTGATGGTCCGCGAGATTTGCAGATCGTGCAGCCGGCGCTCAAAGCGGTTTATCTGTTCGGCAAAGTCGCGCACCTTTTGCGCGGTCATGCTGTCGGCCGATTTGGCGGCTTCTTCCTGCAACCTGGGCAGTTCCACGGTCTTGGCCTCTTCCAGGCGCTGCTTGCCGGCCTCAATATAGAGATTGAGGTCGCTGTAGAACTGCTTGTTGTGTTCGTAGAGCTGCTCCAGCACCTCAATATCCTTGAGCAGGGCGACCATGGCCTCGTTCAGCTTGCCCGAGATGCTGTCCACCTGCTCCGAAAGGGTGTTGAAGCGCGCCACTGTCCTCTCCATGGAGCTGAACAGCGAGCCGATCAGGGGCAGGCTTTCCAGAAAGCCCTTTTTCCCCTGCGCCAGCTGGGTGACGTCGATGCCTTTGACTTTGAGCAGCAGGTCCGTGAGGGTGTCGCCCACCGGGCCGGCGTCCTTGGCCTTTACCCGGCTCAAAAGTCCGTCGGCAAAGGTGGCTATGCCGTTCATGGTTTGCGCGCCATAGGTCAGGGTCAGCGCGGGGTCTTCAAGGTTGATGGTCGCAGCCAGTTGCTGCACCCGTTCTTTCGGGGCCGGGAGGCTTTCTTCAAGGGGAGCTAGGGAAGTACTGGTCATGGTGCTATGTCCGCTTGCTGAGGGTTGTAACACTTGGAGGCAAATTCACTTTTCCAAAGTTAATTTGCTCCAGAGACTGTCTCTAGGGAAGCACTGATTAATGGTCTTTTTGCCCTCTGGTCGCGCCCTGCTCCGAACAGGGCTTTTTCCGTGCGAAGCTCATGTATGTATTGATACAGCTCGCTCCGCCCGGAACTATCCTTCCTTGCCAGAGAACAAAAAAACTCATTAATCCGCGCTTTCTTAAAACAAATGTTCGCGCAAAGGCTTTTTATCCGGATTTTTTTGCGACAGTTGGCCCTTTTTTATCAGAAATTCGGGCATGCCCTTGTCAGCCTCACGCATGGTCTTTTGCAGATATTTTTCGACTTTGCCGAACCAGGCGATGAGTTCGTGCGCTTCGGGGGTGAGCACCATGGGGCGGCCGCCGACCGGCTCATCGGTGCGCACCAGCAAGGGACGGCCCAGTTCTTCTTCCGCCCTGTTCAGCCTGCCCCAGGCCCAGCGGTAGCTCATGCCCAGTTTCTGCGCCGCCTTGCGCAAGGAGCCGAGTTCATCAATGGCTTTCAGCAGTTCCAGGCGACCGGGGCCGACCACGAATTCCCCATTGTCCTCAAGAAATATTTTTACCGATAATCGCATATTCTCACCATGACCTGCAATGGACAGGACAACGGCACAAGGCGCCGGGCACAGCCATGCTGCCGCGCCGCGCGTGAGGGCCGGCCGAGGCCTTGCCGGTGAAAAAAATTCACCCGCTGTGCCGAGCGATATCTGATAATGCCCCATATCGGCCGGTGAGTAAAGGGGGACCGCGCACTGACAGGCCGTTTTTAGACGATTGATATATGCCTGCTGAAGCATAGCCCGGATTTTGCGCGTTGCGCAAAATCCGGGCGGCCGATTGCCACAGCAAGCGGCCCGCAAGCGGACCGCAAGTGGGCAGGGTAGCCTGTTTTTGGAGCATATATGCTTTTGTCGCCTTTCACAGGCGCCTTGACCGCGCAAAGGGCCTCGGGATAAAAGGAGCGGCAGGGACCGGCCCTTCACGCGGCTGCCCCCGATCCGGCCGGTTGGCCTTTCCGCACTGCCCTTCGGGCCCCGTTTACCGCCTTTTGTCCATTTTGCCGTGCCAGGCGCCGGCCATACAGGAGAACAAATGCCCAGTCCCCACCGGCTGCTTGTTGTCGACGATGAAGAAGGCATCCGCCAGTCCCTGCGGGGCATTCTGGAAGATGAAGGCCACACGGTTTTTGAGGCGGAAAGCGCGGAAAACGCTCTCGCCTTTCTGGAAAAGGAAGGCGTTGACCTCATTTTTCTGGATATCTGGCTGCCGGGCATGGACGGACTCACCCTGCTCGAGACCTTGCAAAGCGCCTATGCCTCGGTGCCGGTGCTCATGATCTCCGGCCACGGCACCATTGAGACTGCTGTTGCGGCCATAAAAAAAGGGGCGCATGATTTCATCGAAAAGCCCCTGTCATTGGAAAAAGTGCTTATTGCGGTGGAACGCGCCCTCGAGTTTCACGCCCTCAAACGCGAGAACACCGAACTGCGCGAGCAACTGGACACCCGCGTGGCGAGCGGACCCATGGGCAGTTCGCCGGTCATGGTCGAACTGCGCGGGCAGATCAACCGGGTGGCGCCGCTGGACACCTGGGTGCTGATTACGGGCGAAAACGGCACCGGCAAGGAACTGGCCGCGCGGGCCGTGCACCTGGCGAGCAAGCGCAGCAACAAGCCCCTTGTGGCGGTCAACTGCGCCGCAATCCCCGAAGAGCTGATTGAAAGCGAGCTGTTCGGGCATGAAAAAGGGGCCTTCACCGGTGCTGACAGCGCCAAGATGGGCAAGTTCGAGATGGCGCATCAGGGTACGCTGTTTCTGGATGAAATAGGCGACATGAGCCTGAAGACCCAGGCCAAAATCCTGCGCATCCTGCAGGAAAAAAGCTACGAACGCGTGGGCGGCAACAAGGTCATGTATGCGGACGCCCGCGTCATCGCGGCCACCAACAAGGATCTGGAAGCGGCCATCAGGGCGGGCGAGTTTCGGGAGGATCTGTACTACCGTCTGCGCGTGTTCCCATTGCACATTCCCCCCCTGCGCGAACGCGGGGAGGATGTTTTTCTCCTGGCCGACTACTTCACGGCCACTCTTGCCCAGGATCTGGGTTTTTCACCCGTATCCTTTGCCCCGGATGCCAAAAAGGCGCTGTTGGCCTATGCCTGGCCGGGAAACGTGCGTGAACTGCGCAACTTTCTGGAACGGATGATCATTCTGCACGCGGGCAAGGTGATCGGCTATGCCGATCTTCCTCAGGAGTTCAAAGCCGCCTCCGGCGCTAACGGTGCGGCCGGCGCTTCCCCGCAGCCCCAGCCGGCGGCTTCGGCCGAGGGCGCAGTGGCGCCGGAAGGCATCGGGGAACTGCCCACGGATTTCAAAAGTGCGCGCAGCGCCTTTGAGGCGCATTTTCTGGCCGCCAAGCTGCAGGAATACGACGGCAACATTACCCGCCTGGCCGAGGCCATAGGCCTGGAACGCAGCTACCTGCACCGCAAATTGAAGCTGTATAATATACAGGGCTGATAAATTACGCGCCTCCGGCGGCCAAAGGGGCGCGCGGACCCAGGCGCTGGACTCCGCCCCTGTGGAATCCCCGCCAGGGACTCCGCCCCTGGACCCCGCAAGGGGCATGATGCCCCTTGACCCCCATATTATCGTTATGTTCACTAGGCACTGCAACAAGCCCTGAAATGCTCCAGGCCCTAGTCAGTCTTCCAGTCTTTTATGCGCAGCTCTATGCTGGCCGCGCCATTGTAGCGGTCGATGCGCGGGGTAAAGGCGATGCGGATGCTTTTTCCCTTCATGTCCTGGGGCATATTGGCCATGCGCCGCCATGCCTTTGCCGTGCGCACTGTGCCCGATTTCTCGTCCACCAGCTCCAGCAGCAAAAAGCCCGGGCGCGAGCGCATGTTTCGGATCAGCACCGGCGGTGAGGCGAAAATCGGTTCCGAGTTGCCCGCGCCAAATGGCTGGAGCATTTCCAGCTCCTTGAGCAGTTGCAGGTCCGTGGCGGCAAAATCCAGATCCATGTCTATGTGGCAGTCCCCCTCCCTGGCCTCGCCGCCAAGGCCTTCGGAGGCCAGGCGGGCGAAACGCTCGCGCAGTTCCCCAAGACCGCCCGGCAGCAGACTCAGTCCGGCGGCCATGGTGTGCCCGCCATAGCCCAACAGGATGTCCGAACAAAGGGAGAAGGCCTTGTGGATATCAAAGCCGGGCACGCTTCTGCCCGAGCCCTTGAGAAAAGACCCCAGGTCCGAAAGCACCACGGTGGGCCTGTGCAACTGCTCCACAACCCGCGAGGCCACGATGCCGATGATGCCCGGGTGCCAGCCGGGCGCATGCAGCACAAGCCCCATGGCCCCCTGTTCCGCCTGCTCCCTTGCCTGGGCCATGGCCGCGTCCAGAATGCGATCCTCCTCTTCCCGCCGTTCCGCGTTCAGACGGCCGAGTTCGGCCGCCAGGCGCGCGGCCTTTTTGCGGTCCTTGCACAAAAGCAGCTCAAGGGCCGTGTGGCTGGAGCCAAGACGCCCGGCCGCGTTGATGCGCGGGGCCAGGGTGAACACCACCTGCCCGGCGCCGAGAAAAGCGCCCGGCGCAAAGTTGCAGGCGCTTTTCAGCGCGGCAATGCCTATGCGCGCCCCCTGGGCAAGCTTCAAAAGGCCGTTTTTGACCAGGATCCGGTTCTGTCCGTTCAAATCCACCACATCCGCCAGGGTGCCGAGGGCCACAAGGTCCAGCAATTCGCGTACGTCGACACGCTCCCGGCCTCGCGCGCACAATACGACGTTCATGGCGGCCATGAGCAAAAAGGCGACCCCGACCCCGGCCAGGGCCGGACAGGGACAGGGCGCGAGGCGGGGGTTGACCAGCCCGTCGGCGGCGGGGAGCTCGTCGCCCGGCAGATGGTGGTCGGTGACAATCACGGTCATGCCAAGGGCTTTGGCGTGCGCGACAGCCTCAATGTCCGAAATGCCACAGTCCACGGTCAGGAGAATCGAAACCCCCTGCCCGGCGAGCCGGGTCAGCGCCTCGCTGTTCAGGCCGTACCCTTCCTCGATGCGGTCCGGAATGTGGTGCAAAGCGGAAAAAGCGTGGCGCTCGAGAAAATCCAGCACCAGGGCGGTGGCGGTGATGCCGTCCACGTCATAATCGCCCCATACGCAGAGGCGCTGGCCCTGCAGCAGCTTTTCAGCAAGCAGGTCAGCGGCCTGGCAGAGCCCGGGCCATTCTTCCAGAGCTGCGAGTTTTTGCAGGGATGGATTGAGAAAATCCTGCATCAGGCTTTGCTCATGCAGTCCGCGTTGCCACAAAAAGCGTGTCAGCAGGGGGGAAACCTCAAGCCGTCCGGCCCATTGTTCGATTGTGTCCGGTGCCGGCGGCGCTTCGTCACTGCGATACTTCCAGTGCATCTCCTATCCTACAAGGCCCATAAGCGTTTCCGCGCCGCTCATATGCAGGGCTGTGTGCACAATCCCGCCAAAAGCGGCGGCGTCCGTATCAGCGGGCAGCAGGTGCATGACCTCGGGCGGCAGGGCTCTGGTTTTGGTAAGCCCCGCGTGGGCGATATGATCGGCCGCGCAGAGCAGTTTTGCCTCTTCCTTGAAGGCCGGGGCAAGCTCGGGCGCGTGGTGCCAGTTGATGGAGTCCGTCAGCAGCAGGGGCAGCTTCCAGTAGTGCAGCACCTGCGCCCCGACCAGGGCGTGGTCCATGCTCCAGTATGCGTCCTCCGCTTCAAAGACCCGCAGCTTCTGCTCCGCGCGGATCTGTTCGATGGCCGTCCATATGGCCGGGCGGCTGGCCGCCAGAAAAACCTTGCCGATATCGTGCAGCAGGGCGGCCGCATAGGCTTCGTCCGGAGCCATGAGCATGGCCTGCGCGCCTGGCCCCCCCTTGCTTCGCCCCTGTTCGCGCAGGGCGGCGCAAAGGGTTCTGGCTATGGTGGCGGCCGTAAGCTGATGCCGCCAGAGGCCGACAGCGTTGAAATCCTTGGGCAGCTTCGCCCCCTTGATGGCCGAAACGGCGGCCACCGTGATCACCATGTTGCGCACTTCGCGAAAGCCAAGGATGCTGATGGCCCGGTGCACGGAGGTGACAGTGGCCTCCAGGGCGTATACGGCGGAATTGGCAATGGCCAGAACGCGTGTTGCCAGCTTCTGGCTGCGCTCGATCAGCGCCGTGAGATCGTCAATGGACGCCGTGGAATCTTCCTTGGTGGCGGCGAACAGCCGGGGGAGCAGCGTTGGCTCATAGGGCAGGGTGGGCGGATGTTCCGCCAGTTCCTGCAAAAAATCGCGCGCTTCCTGCAGTCGTTTGCTTTCCATGTCCGCCCCCTACTTTCCCTCCGGGGTGGGAGCCCCGAATGAGATCTGTCCGGCACCCCGGGGGGTGGCGGATGCCGCTCCCTGTGCCGGATTCCCGGCTGCCGCCGGCCCGGACCCCGGTCCGGACGCCGGCGCCGCCTGGGCCGAAATGCCTCCGGCAGCCGAAGCGCCCTGTGCACCAGCCGGTGCGCCCTGCGCGGCCGCCGGTGCGGCCTGCGCGCCGTCCGGGGCGGGCGCTTTCGCCGTTGCCGCGCCGCCAGCGGCGGCCTGTTTGATTTTTTGCAGCATGGCGGCCACACTCGCCTTTTTCTCTTCCGGCACCATTTTTTTGCTTACCAGCCAGAGCAGGAACTTGATCGAGGATTCGATGGTCGGGTTCATGTCCAGCGAGCGCAGCAGAAAATCCAGGGCCTTGTCCAGGTCCTTTTTTTCCAGATAGGCCCGGGCAAGGTTGTGCAGCAGATTTTCATCGTGGGGTGACAGCTCGAGGGCCCGTTCGTAATAGGTCAGGGCCTGATCGATCATGCCGTTTTTGCGCAGGTTGATGCCGAATTCATTGAACAGGTGCTTGTGTTCATGATCAAAGGCCGCTTCCAGCTTGACCAGGCGCTCGAAAATATTGTCGGCCTTGTTGGTTTCGCCCCGCTCCAGATAGGTGATGCCCAGGCCAAAGTTGGCCCGGATGTTCTCCTCGTCAACCTTCAGAGCGTTGCCGAACTCCATCTCGGCGCTGTACAGTTCGCCGTTGGCCCGGTGTCTTTCAGCCCTGGCCAGGGTCTTGTTCACCTCGCGCATTTTCGGGAAAACGCTGGTGACATAGAGTTCCGGCTCGGGTGAAAAGGAGGCCAGAAACTGCTCCCTGGAGACTTTTTTCTTCGGTCCCGAGGGCACATAGTTGACGTTCAGCGGCTGCACCTCGAACTGCCCGTCGTCCTGTTCCTGGCAGAACCAGAAAGCCTTCTGGATCGATCTGCGCGTGGTTGTGCCCGTGCCGACCTTCTTCACTTCCTGTGAGGAAAAAACACCCGAAATTAGTTCGCGTTTTTCCGTATGGACCGGGGTTGTCATTGTCAGTGCCTTTCCGGACCGGCGGCCTTACCGGGTTGCATACATTTCTGAAAGCGCCCGCATGGCGGCCGCTCTCGGGTCCTGCGCTCTGGTCACGGGCCGGCCCATGACCAGAAAATCCGCGCCTTGCGCTACTGCCGCGCGCGGGTCCAGCACCCGCGCCTGATCATCCGCATCCCGGCCGTCTGCAAAGCGGATGCCGGGACAAAGACAGAGAAATTCTGGACCGCAGGCCGTTTTTACCGCTTCGGCCTCATGCCCGGAACAGACCACGCCGTCAAGGCCGCAGTCCCTGGCCAGGCGGGCGCGCTTCGTAACCTCGGCCCTGATTGCTCCGGCGTCGCCTTTTTCGCTTGTAAGCACGGTAACGCCCATGAGCAACGGCGCGGATTCTGAAACCGGGCGGGGCCATTTCCGCCGCAAGGCGCCGTCCGCGTCCCGCTGTTCAATAAAAAGCCGACGCCCGCGCACGGCCGCGCGGCACATGGCCTCGCCCCCGGCCGTGTGCACCGTGAGCATGCTCGCGCCCAGCAGGGCTGCGGCATGTACCGCCCGTTCCACGGTATTAGGTATATCATGGAACTTCAAATCAAGAAATAGCGGTATTCCCATGCGGATCAGCGCCCGCACCGGCTCCCGCCCGGCCGCGCAGAACAGTTCGAGCCCGACCTTGAACCAGAGGGGCAGGCCGGACAAGACATGCGCAAGGGCCAGGGCTTGTTCGCCGTCCGGAACGTCGGCGGCAATGACCAGAGCTGGCCGTCGCCTGCCCGCGTTTTGCCCGGTCAGGGCCGCATCGCTCTGTATCATGCCGGTCCCCGTGCCCTTGTTCCGCGTCTATCCTGTCCGCCACTCCCCCTTCGGCGCGTGCTTGCTCCGCGTTTTTCTGGCCGGAGGGGGCGGGCTGCGGGCGTATTTTCAACGGTCATCGCCAGCCTCCCCGGCTTTCCATCCGGCAAGCAGTCCGTCCAGAAAGGCCATGCGCGCCCGAGGGCTAAGGGTGGCGGCAATGTAGGTCGCGCGCAGTTCCTGCCAGGCCTTTTCCAGGTCGTCATTGACGATCCAGGTTGCGAAATCCGGGGCTTTTTCCAGTTCCTTTTCCGCCGCTGCAAGGCGGCGTTCCAGGCTCTGGGCAGTTTCGGTCAGCCGGCCCCTGAGTCTGCGCTCCAGCTCTTTTCTGGACGGCGGCATAATAAAGATGCCGTGCACTTCGGGCATGCTGCGGCGCAACTGTTCCGCCCCCTGCACATCGATGTCGAACAACAGGTCGCGCCCCTGGGCGAGCAGGGCGCGGGTGCTCGCAAGGGGGGTGCCGTAAAAATTGCCGTGCACTTCGGCCCATTCGGCAAAATAGCCGGAATCCCTGCGGCGCAGAAAAAGTTCCCGGTCTATGAATTCATAATCGCGGCCGTCCACCTCTCCGGGGCGCGCCTGACGGGTGGTGCAGGAGATGGAAAAGGCAAAACGCGGGAATTCTGCCGTAAGCCGTTTGATCAAGGTGGTTTTGCCCGTGCCCGAAGGGGCGCAGATAACCAGGGCGATGCCTGAGCGTTGGGCTTCGTTCACTCGTCATCCTCCTGGAAGCGCTGGCGCATGGTTTCAGCCTGCACCGCGGACAGGATTACGTGGTTGGAGTCCATGATAACCAGGGAACGGGTCTTGCGGCCCTGGGTAGCGTCCACAAGCCGGCCTTCCTGCTTGGCGTCTTCCCGGAGCCTGCGCATGGGCGACGAGGCGGGGTTGACCACCGCTATGACCCGTGCGGCCACAACAAAATTGCCCAGACCCACATTGAGCAGCTGCCTGCCGCGCGCGCTCATGGCTTGTTACTCCACATTCTGTACCTGCTCCCGGCATTTTTCCAGTTCATTCTTCAGGTCCACCACCAGCCGAGAGACATGCACATCCTGGATTTTATTGCCGCAGGTGGCGATCTCGCGAAAGCACTCCTGCATGGTGAAGTCCAGCTTGCGCCCGGCGTCCGCGCCGATCTGCAAAAGCTCGCGCAAGCGGTCCAGATGCGCGTCAAGGCGCGTCAGTTCCTCGCTTACGTCCAGTTTGTCGGCCATAATGACCAGTTCCTGCAAAAAGCGGTTTTCATCCAGTTCAAGCCCCTGGCGTTCAAGGATTTCCGACAGGCGTTCGCGTACCAGGAGAAAACGCTCCTCCTTGATGTCCGGAGCGCGCTCGCTGATGCGCAGAACCCACTCCTCCATGCGCAGAATCCGCGTGAGCAGATCTTTTTCCAGGGCTCTGGCCTCCATGGCCCGCGATTCGTTCCAGTCCTCAAGGGCCATGCCCAGGCCGCGCTCCAGGCTTTCGGACAGGGCGTCGTCGCTTTCCGGCATCCCTTCGTCCCATAAAAAGCCCAGAGCCAACAGGCGGTTGTAGTCAGGGCTGTATGCGTCCCCGCGCGAAGCCGCAAAGTCGCTCAGGGTCTGCAACATGGCGTCGGCCTGTTCCTCGTTGAAGGCCAGGGATTGGAGATCCGCCCGGTGCATCTGCAGAAACAGGGATACTTCCACCCTGCCGCGCGAGGCGTGGCGCTTGACCAGTTTTTCCAGAGCTGGTTCCAGGGCGCGGGCGGGCATGGGCAGCCGCCAGCGCACGTCCAGATGGCGTCCGTTGACGCTGCGCACCTCCCAAATCTGCGTCCAGCGTTCTTCTTCCAGAAAGCTGCGTCCGAAACCGGTCATGCTGCGTAGCATACTCGCTCCTCGCTTGCGGCAGCACGGCTTGACGGCCTTTTTGCCCTCTGGCGCACCCTGCCGGCTTCATGTATGTTTTGATACAAGCGCTTGGCCCCCGCGTTTTTTGTTTTCGGAAAACTACGCTATTTGCGCGTATGAAGCAATGCGCCGGCAAAGGAGCGGAAACGTTTTGGCGGCGGGAATCAAAGAGGAGTTACAAGGGTGTATGCCCGCAATTTCGCGCCGTGCAACGGCGGATGCTCCGGAGTCCACCGCGATGTCTGAAACGCGTCCCCGTCTTCGCGTCATGCAGATTCTGCCTCTCTATAACCGCTACCTTGCGGAGTTCTATGGCCTGCGCCCGCGTCTGAGCGGACTGTCCAGCGAGGAGCAGACCAGGATTCTGCTTCGGGACGGCTGCTCGGCCGTGCATGTCATTGCTCCGCATCTGCCGCCCGAACTGGTGGAAAGCGCTTTTGTTGTTCCCAATTGTCGCCACATACAGCGCGCCTGGGCCGAGGAAAACGGCCTTGCCCTTCAGGCCGGGGAGGGGGAAACAGCCCTGCTCCTGCGTCGCATTGAGCATTTCAGGCCGGATGTCCTGTATATGGGCGATCCCGTGCGCTATGATTCCCGCTTCATACGCAAACTCGCTCAGCGCCCGGACCTTGTTCTTGGCTGGCGCGCGGCGGATGTGCCGCACAACATCGACTGGAGCGCCTATGACGGCATCCTGTCCGGCCTGCCCTGGATGCTGCGCCTGGCCCCCGGACTGGGGGCCAAAGAAGGCATTTTTTTTCTGCCAGGCCTTCCCCCGGGCATAGCGCGGGAAGTGGCCCATATTTCCAAGGATATAGACGTGGTGTTTGCCGGCGGGGCTTCACCGGGGCAGCACGGCAGGCGTCTGGCCGTGCTCGAGGCCCTGGCCCTGGGCGCGGCCCGCCACGGCTTCAGCTTTGCGCTGCACCTTTCCTGCCCGCCGGCCCTTGTTTCTCCGGCCATGCGCCCCTATGCCAAAAAGGCCCTTTTCGGTCTGGCGATGTACAAAACCCTTGCCAGGGGCCGCATTGTCGTGAACGCCCGGGGGGAAATCGGCCTTCTCGGTCCACAGGGGGAACGTATTCTGGATCTGGCGCAAGGGCATAGCGTGGACATGCGCCTTTTTGAAAGTACGGCCTGCGGCGCTTTGCTGCTTACGGATCAACTGCCGGGGCTTTCGGAACTGTTCGAACCGGGCAGGGAGATCGTGTGCTATACCGACAGCCGGGATATGCTGGACAAGACCCTTTATTATCTGGCCCATGAACGGGAGCGGAGCATTTTGGCCGCAAGCGGGAGAAAGCGCTGCCTGGCCAGTTGGAATATGGGCGTTGCCGTGCGTTCGTTTATGGACATCCTGGCCAGCAGGTTGCCGGGCAAGCTTCAGGGGATGATCAGGAACATGAACAGCACGTGAAAGGCGCTGCCCAGCAGGACAAAGCAGTGGAAAATCTCGTGGAAGCCGAAATATCTGTTGTGCAGCGCCGGGCGCTTCAGGGCGTAAAACACGGCCCCGGCCGTATAGGACAGGCCGCCGAGCAGCAAAAGGACGAAAGCCGGGGTGGAAATGGCGCGCAACAGGGGGTAAAAGGCCACGACCACCAGCCAGCCCATGATTACGTAGATTGTGGTGGAAAGGGCCCGTGGCGCCTGCAGCCAGAATATTTTCATGAACAGGCCGGACAGGGCCAGACCCCAGATAACGCCGAATATGCTCCAGCCCCAGGCTCCGCGCAGGGCGATCAGGCAGACCGGCGTGTAGGTGCCGGCTATGAGCACAAAGATCATGGTGTGGTCTATCCTGCGCAGAAGCTGCTGTGTGCCTTCGCTGACATGCAGCATGTGGTAGACCGCGCTTGCCGTGTAAAGAAGGATCAGTGAAGCCCCGAAAATGGCAAAGCTCACCGTGTATCTGGCTCCGTAAGGGGCCGAACGGTACAGCAGCGCCGCCGTGCACAGGACGGCGGCCAGGGCCCCGGCAAGGTGGGTCAGGCAGTTGACGGGCTCCCGGATGCGGGAGATTACTCCGGGCCTTTCCCCCCCGGCCCCGGCTCCGACGCTGGCCCAAGCGCCCGCATCGGCCCCGGCATCGGTCCCGGCTCCGGCGCTGTGCGTTCCGGCAGTCCTGCTTGTGGCCTCATCCATTACACGGGTTCCTCCGTCGCTTTTGTCAGGGCGCGTTGAAAAAATACAGGAAGTGCTTTTCAGCACTCTGATATGCCATCCTTCCATGTTGCCCCAAGCGCCGTCAACGAC
>JAJDJN010000179.1 GCA_030267245.1 Desulfovibrio sp. OttesenSCG-928-A18 | reverse complement strand
CATGGTCACCGGGATGGTCAGAATGGACAAAAGCGTTGTGGCCGATACCACCAGGACACCGAACTCGGGGTCGGTCCTGTAATAGCTGGAGAGCAGTGACACGGCCGCCACAGTGGGCAGCGCGGACTGGATTACAAAGACCTGGCGCATGAGATCGGGCAGGGGAACAAAGAGAGTGATGAGCACGATCATAAGCGGGCTCACCACAAAGCGGCAGAGCAGGATTACCAGGAGCTCACGGCTCGGGCGTATGGCGCGTATGCGTATGCCCTGCAGCATGATGCCGATAAACATGATGATCAGCGGCGTGGTCAGGTTGCCGAGAATCCGGGCGGTGTTCAGCAGAAAATCGGGCAGGGGGATGCCGAGCAACAACAGCAGCACGGCGGTGATAAAACCCAGCATGGGCGGCGAAAACACCCGCCGCAACGTGGCCAGGCTGAAGATGCGGACCTTTTCCTCACCGTCGGCGGCCATGACGTAGTTGCCCACGGTCCAAAAAAATACCGTATTGCCAAAATAATAAAGCAGCACGTAAGGCAGCGCCGCTTCACCGAAAAGGGCCAGGTTTACCGGCAGACCGATGAAAATGGTGTTGGAGACCGAGCAGCCCGAGTAAAAAATGCCCCGCCGCTTGTGCGGCACCTTGAGCAACCGGCCCAGCGCAAAGCTGAGGCAGAACATGACCCCTATGGACAAAACAGGCACGAACACGCCGTATGCCAGATGCAGCAGCTCATCCCGGCTGAGCGAGTGCGTGATGTTGTACAGCATGTACACGGGCAGGGCCACCTGGATCACCAGCCGAGGCAGCAGGGCCTTGGCTTCGGGCGTAAACCAGCCCTTGCGCGCCAGCACATAGCCGACGCAGCCTATGCAGCACAGGGTGAGCACGCTTTGTACCGCGTGCCACACAATGGAAAAGTCCATGTATCCGGCTCCGCTGTAAGGGGTTCAACGGTCTTTACTCTCCGGCCCTGGCGGCCCCCTGCAAAGGAGCCGCGCGCGCCAGGACGGCGCGCCGGATAATTCAAACGCTTTGCGCTTCAATTATCCTGGCAGGCGGACAAAGCCCCGCTTTTGCCAGGCTGCCCCGAAGAAGTACGCAACGCATTGTTTCAGCCCCTGTTATGCCCGGCAGCTATTCTTTTCAACAAAATATTAGCCCGGAATCCGAAAGGTGCCCTACCTGATGCCAGCCAGCCACGTCCCCCTTCTCCCCTTGCCCGCCGCCTGTTGTTTCGCCTTGCTCAAAAGGCGGACAAAGCGCTTTATCATCGAGTGCCTGTTGCTGGAAGAGGCCCCGGGAGAGCGCAAAGGGACCAGGGAATCCCTCGCGCACACCAACAATTCCGGCAGCATGCTCGGACTCCTGCGTCCGGGCAGCCTGCTGCTTCTGAGCGCGGCGCCTTCGGAAAAACGCAAACTGCCCTACACGCTGGAGTACATCCGGATCGACCCGCGCGCAGTAAAGGCGTCCCCTTCGGATTCGTTCCCCCCCTTGCCCGTAGGCCCCGCTCGGGCGCTTGCGCTGCCGCCGGGGCTTTGGGCGGGCGTGAACACCCTGACGCCCAACCGCCTGCTGCGCGCGGCCTTTGAGGCCGGCCTGCTGCCCTGGGCAAAGGGCTACACAGGCTTTCAACCCGAAGCCAGGCGCGGGCAAAGCCGCCTGGACGCCCTGCTCACCGGCCCCGGACTGCCCCCCTTCTGGGTGGAGTGTAAAAACGTGACCCTGGTGGAGGACGAAACAGCGGCCTTTCCTGATGCGGTGACCGAACGCGGGCAAAAGCACCTGCGGGAGCTTGCGGACATTGCGCGCTCCGGGGAGCGCGCGGCCCTGTTTTTTTGCGTCCAGAGGGAGGATGCCCGCTGTTTTGCGCCGGCCGGGTACATCGATCCGGACTATGCCGCCCTGTTCCGGCAAGCCCTTGCCCAGGGGGTTGAAGCGCACCCGCATCTGCTGACGCTTTCCTTGCGGGGCGTGGACCTGGGACCGGAGCTGCCCCTTGCCCCCGGGGGCTGAAAAACGTACAAGCAAAAACACGAAGGGCCCTGCCCACAGCATGCAACAGAACAAAGAGAACACAGATGCAAACAGCTTTCAAATGCGGCTGGGTCGCGCTCATGGGGCCGCCCAATGCCGGTAAATCCACGCTGCTCAACAGTTATCTCGGGCAGAAGCTGGCCATTGTTTCGCCACGGCCCCAGACCACACGCAATCAGATCACCGGCATTTTGTCTGAAAAAGACGCCCAGGTCATCTTTATGGATACTCCCGGCATCCATCAGATGCGCGGAAAAATGAACCGTGTGCTGCTGCAGTCGGCCTGGCACGCCATGGACGGGGCGGATGTGCTCGGCGTGCTCCTGGACGCGGACCTCTATGCCAGAAGGCCCGAGTTCATGGAAAAGGACATGGCCCCCCTGCTCGCGCCCATTGCCGCGGAAAAACGCCCGGTTTTTGTCATTGCCAACAAGGTGGACCTTCTGGGCGACAAATCCCGGCTGCTGCCGCTCCTGGAAGAGTTGCACCGGCTCTGGCCCGGAGCGGAAATCTTTCCTGTATCCGCCTTTACGGGCGACGGGCTGCCCGCCCTGCTCGCGGCGATCAAAAAAGCCCTGCCCGAAGGGGAGGCCCAGTTTCCCGAAGATCAGCTCTCCACCCTGCCCATGCGCTTCATGGCCGCCGAGATTGTGCGGGAAAAGCTCTTTCTCAACCTGCGGCAGGAGCTGCCCTATTCCACGGCCGTGGACATAGAGGCCTGGGAAGAGGACCCGGAAAGCGGCCACGTGACCATTCACGCTGTCATCTACGTGGGGCGGAGCAGCCACAAGGCCATGGTCATCGGCCATGCGGGGCGGGGCATAAAACAGGTGGGCCAAAGCGCCCGCAAGGAAATCATGGAGCTTCTGGACCGCAAGGTGCACCTTGAGCTCTGGGTAAAGGTCAAGGAAAACTGGGTTGAAGACGCGGCCTTTCTGCATTCGTTGGGCCTTGGGGTGCAATAGGACATGAGCGCCTTGACCGCACGTTTTGACGCGGTGTGCGAGCGTCTGGAAAAAGCCCTGGCCGAATCGGGCAGAAGCGCGGAAGATCTGCGCCTGGTGGCCGTGTCCAAAAACCATGAGGCCGCAGTCGTGGCGGAACTTGCCCGCCATTGGAGCTCCAGGGCTGTGCCCCTGTTCGGCGAAAGCTATTTGCAGGAGGCCCTGCCCAAAATGGAGCAGGTTGGTTCCTTGACGGAAGGCATGCCCGTCCGCTGGCATTTTATCGGCCACCTGCAAAGCAGAAAGGCCAGGGATGTGGCCGGGCGCTTTGCCCTGATCCACTCCGTGGACTCGCTCAAACTTGCGGCCGCCCTGCAAAAGGCCTGGCACAACCGGGTGGCCGGAGAACCGCGAAGCCTGGACGCGCCCGCCCCGCCCCCGCAGGACATCCTGCTGCAGGTGAATGTGGGACGCGAGCCGCAAAAGTCCGGCGTTTTCCCGGACAAGCTCGAAGATCTGGCCGCCGGCGTTCTGAACATGCCGGAACTGCGCCTGCGCGGGCTTATGTGCATCCCGCCGCTGGCGGAGATCGGCGAAGATTCCAGGCCCTATTTCAGTATGCTGCGTACACTGCGGGACAATCTTGAGGGCAGCTTCGGCATCCGGCTTCCGGAACTGTCCATGGGCATGTCCGACGACTTTTTCGTTGCGGTGGCAGAAGGCGCAAGCCTGGTCCGCATCGGCACGGACATATTCGGTCCGAGACACTGAGCCGCGCCCCCCCGACCAGCCCCTGCCGCCCTTCCCGGTCGCCAGCGCCCGGCGAACCCGGCTCGACAATATGAAGCTCAAGGGCATCACGTCCCTTGCGGGCCCTTGCCTTTTAGTCCGATACATATATGATGGCGGACATAGTTGTCCGCCGTCAAGACAGGGAGCCTTGCGCATGGATTTGGCAACAATACTCGGCATGGTCGTGTCCTTCGGCCTGATCATCGCAGCGCTCATGCTCGGCGGCGATCCGCTGATATTCATCGACGTTCCCTCCATGCTCATAGTGTTAGGCGGCACCATCGGCGCCACCCTGACCCATTACCCGCTCAGCACCGTGCTGTCGGTCGGCGTGGTCATCCGCAAGACCCTGGTCAGCAAAATCCAGCCGGCCGAACTGGTTATCGATCAGTTCATGGACCTGGCCAACCGCGCCAGACGCGAGGGCATCCTGGCCCTGGAACCGATCATCAAAAGCATTGACGACGCCTATTTGCGCAAGGGCCTGCAACTCACCGTGGACGGCCTTGAGCCGGACGCCATCCAGAATATTCTTGAAACCGAAATCGGCAACACCGAAAGCCGGCACGAGGTGGGCATCGATCTCTGCGGCGCCCTGGCGGCTTACGCGCCCGCCCTCGGCATGATCGGGACGGTCATCGGACTTGTGCAGATGCTCAAGACCATGGACGATCCGAGCAGCATCGGCCCGGCCATGGCAGTGGCCCTGATCACCACCTTTTACGGCGCGGTGCTCGCCAACCTGGTCTTCTTGCCCATTGTCGGCAAGCTCAAGCATCGATCCAAGGAAGAAATCCTGCTCATGGAAATGCAGATGGAGGGCATCCTCGGCATTTCGCGTGGGGAGAACCCGCGCATCATCATTGAAAAGCTGAACAGCTTCCAGCCGCCCAAGGACCGCAAACAGACGGACTG
>JAJDJN010000178.1 GCA_030267245.1 Desulfovibrio sp. OttesenSCG-928-A18 | reverse complement strand
CCTTTCGGGTACACACGATTTCCAGTCGTGCTCCTTCGGCCGCTCGGACACCTCTCCGCGTGAAGGCAGTATCTAGCAAATGCGGAACCATAAGGCAAGGGGATTTTCAGGAAGACGAAGGGGGGCAGGGCGCGAGGGCACAGTGTTTCAGCGGCTCTCCTATTCCGCTGACGGCTGTGTTTGCTGCTTGTTGACGGCAGGGCCATGCGAAGCCGGCGGCATCGCCCCGACTGGGAAGGGGCCACGCGAGCGACCCCTTTAGTTTGATGACAAAGCCCGCTGCGCGGGGATTTGTAAAGGCACGCCCGCTCCGGCGCTTTACGGCGGCAGTGAATGCCGCCTGCGCCTACGCGGCGGGCTGTTTGTTGCCAAAGAAGCCTTTGTCAACAGCCTCAAGGGGCCGCTAGAGCGGCCCCTTACAGGCGCTTCGGGCCATTTCAATGTCCGGCAACGCACCGCTGCTATCGGACTGAAATGACGTGGGAAGCGCGAATTCGTATGGCAGACGGCGCAGTGCTGTTTCGTGCTCCCTGCGTCCTGCCGCGTAACCGTCAACCGGTTTTCCGCATGGATTTCGGGCGCATTTCGTAGCCCAATTCTTCAACCATGTACTCGATGCAGGCTGTGTCACCCGTGAGTTTGATGATTTCAAGGAAAGTTTCAACGCCCAGCTTGGCGCCGCCATCATAAGGATTCACTTCGCGCAGAAGGGTCGAGTACGGCTTGCCAATCTGCTTGGCGATCACTTTGGCGGGCATATGACTGTCCAATATCATGGCGTGGATGAGCTTGTTTAGTTCTGTGTTCATAACTTACCTCATTTATTGAGCGTGAATTTGAATGGCTGTTGCAAAACACGTTTTTGCCAGCCAGGGTCGCCTACCGACTTTAGAGCAGTTTACCTTTGAAAGGCTTGCTTAACGACGAGCAAAGCTAACCTACAAGCATTTCAGGGTGGGGATTTGCACAGAAATCCCAGCGAAGCATTTAAATATTTTCGATGGTTAAATGCTCTGATACATGCTCTAATACAAAGAACGTGCCAAGCTGTAAAAAACACGGCCAGATAACGAATTGCCTATAACAGCAAGGGAAGTGTTGGGATTTAAATTTAGATAAACATACACAAAACGTAATATAATCAAATTTTTTGTAAACGATATGTTTACAAAGATAGATAATAATAGAAAAATCACAATATATAATTATTATTCATATATATTTCATACAATTTTAAAATGCACTCACCAGGTTGTGCCATATACGGCGGCACGTGTATGGCCGCTTGCCTGCAAAAGGCTTCCGGAGTACTCTGCCAACGGTTCTTACGGCCTGGGACAAAGCAGCTTTGAGAGCTTGGAAAATTCCACGCTTCAGAGCAAATTCACTTTGAAAAGTGTATCCGCTCTGCAAGGATTTGTCCTCAAATCCTTGCCCTGAAATGCTTGTAGGCGAGCTTTGTCCGCCGTTAAGCAAGCATCAAGGGCGCGCGCCGCCGGAAGCGGCGTGGGCAAAGCATAAAAACATGCTTTTTGCTCGTGCATGTCAGCTTATAAATTCGGACAAGGAGACCGTATGGGCAGATATCTCGTCACAGGAGTAGGCGGCTTTGTGGGATCGGCCGTGGCTTTGGCCCTGCTGCGCCGTGGCGATGCCGTTATCGGGGTGGACAACCTGAGCACGGGCTTTCGCAGTAATATCCCGGAAGGGGTACTGTTTGTTGAGGCGGACTGCACCGACTCCCGGCTCTATACGGAGCTGCTGCCCAAAGAGCCATACGACGCCATCCTGCACATCGCCGGCCAGGGCAATAACGAGATAAGCGTTGAGGATCCGGCATATACCCTGCGCTGTAACACCGAGTCCACTCTGGCTCTGGTCCGCTTCGCCCTTGAGGTGCAAAGCCCTCGTTTTATTTACGCCAGCAGCATGGCCGTGTACGGCGACCCGGGCACGGACGCGACCTTTGCGCCGGTCACGGAGGAGAGCCCCACCTGCCCCCCATCCTTTTACGGAGTAAGCAAGCTTGCCGCCGAACATTATCTGCGCCTGTATGAAAAGCGCGGGCTGAAGCCCACCATATTGCGCCTCTTCAGCGTGTACGGTCCGGGGCAGAACATGGATAACATGCGCCAGGGCATGGTGAGCATCTTCATGGCCATGATGGAGCAGGAAGGCCATATCCACGTGCGCGGCAACCCCAGCCGCTTCCGTGATTTCATCTATATCGACGATGTGGTCAGGGCCTTTGTTGCCTGCCTGGACAGCCCCACCTCCTGCGGAAGAACCATCAACATCAGCGGCACGGGCAGAGTGCAGGTGGGCGATCTGGTGGAAATGCTCAGAGCGCTGCGCGGCACGCCCGTTACCGTGGAATACTCGGGCTGCACGGCGGACGATGTGTTCGGCCTTCATGCCGACGCTTCCACCGCTGCCCGCTGGCTTGGCTATGAGAGCGAAGTCCCGCTCAAGGAAGGCCTGGAAAAAATGTACGCCTGGTATATGAAACGGCGAAATACCGGAGAAAGGGCCGAATAGCGCGGCCGCGCCATGCCCTTCAGAGTTCAAAGAATTTCATCCTCGCGTCGCGGTCAGGGTGGCCTCCATTGCACAAGCTGCCGGGGAGGGCAGCGGCCGCCCGCACCAGCAAGTGTGAGCCATTACGGCCGGAGCGTTCAGGACTCCACTATGCGGGTGAGGATATCCCGTGCGGCATAGGGCCTGCCAAGGGCTCCGGCCTTGGCGGAAAGTCCGGCCAGAAGACCGGGGCCATAAGCGCGACACGGCAAAGAAAAAGCATGGGGCATGATTGTAGTCCCCTGATTTGTCATCGGCAGCCCTGAAAATGATCCTTGCATCCGCCGCCGAATGAGGCTAAATAATTTCTCCACGGGGATGTAGCTCAGCTGGGAGAGCGCCGCGTTCGCAATGCGGAGGCCAAGGGTTCAATCCCCTTCATCTCCACCAGATTTGAAACTGGCGAAAGCCAGATAAGGCCGGAAAGACTTGATACACAAGACTTCCGGCCTTTATCTTTGTCTATCGCCAAGGCTCAACGCTGGGGAGATGCATGCGGTCCGGCATCCGGCTGAAAGCGCCGGAAGCAGCCCTGCCTGCGGGTTGCCTATTCGCCAAGCCGCAACGCGTCAGATATCGGTTCACTTCGACACCTTGACCGAATTCTTATTATTGCTTATAAAAACTTATGAGCAGTATTGAGTGGACACCCAAGGCCCTGCGCCAGGCGCGTAAGCTGCCGCCGTTGGAGCAAGGTAATATTGCCGATGCCGTGGAGGCGCTGCGGGAATGGCCGAACATGGAGCAGGTGAAGGCCCTGAAAGGCAAAACCGGCTACGTGTGGGACGTTACCGGGTGTTGTTCACCATCCATGCGGGCATTCCGCTGCTTGTCCGCATAGAGGAGGTCAAGAAACGCGATGAACATACCTGCTAATCATCAGATTATTACACATCAGGGCGTACCTGTGGCAGTTGTGGTGCCCTATGACGAATACGTCGTTGCCTTTGCCGGAACAGCCGGGCAAGAGGTAAAAGACCCCACCGTGCCGCATGAAGTGGCCTCCCGTGTGCTCAAAGAGCAGATTTCCCCCATCCGTGCATGGCGTGAGTATCTGGGTCTGACCCAAGCGGAGGTGGCCGCGCGTATGGACGTGTCGCAGTCCGCCCTTGCCCAGTTGGAAGCGCAGGAAGCGAGGCCTCGTATGAGCAGCTTGAAAAAGGTTGCCGCCGCCTTGGAGCTTGTTCCCGACCAACTCAAGTGGTAGCGTTTCGCCACCGCGCCCGAAAAAGAGAGTGCCCCTGCCTATAGGGCAACGGAAAAATTTGATGGCAACTCTGGGGGCATGTCAATTTATGCTGTCAATGAATAGCATTTTATTTCGCCATATTAGATAAAACCATCAATCCCCTTCATCGCGACATTCTTTCTCATGCCCTGTTGGCTCACTGGGACATGGGGGTCGTGGTGGAATGCTGTAACCGTTCCCTGTTCGAAGCAGGGCGCGGGCAGAGGGCAAAAAGACCATTATCCGTGCTTCCTTAACCTTGAGACACGTTGGTCTGGAAGCGTCAGGACGGATGGCGGCGGGATGTACCTTGACAACCAGCGATAGTGGCATTATTAATACTGAAAAGGGCAGACCATGGGCAACATCCCCAAAATCCTTTCAGCCATGCGGGATGCTCCGCAGAATGTCCGCTACGACGATCTTGCTGCCGTCTGTACGCATTACTTCGGCAAAGCGCGCCAGCAAGGCACGAGCCATGCTGTTTATAAGATGCCCTGGCACGGCGACCCTCGCGTGAACATCCAATGCGGCAAAGGCGGCAAGGCCAGGCCTTATCAAGTCAAACAAGTGCTGGCCGCCATCAGTCGATTGGAAGGAGGAACGAAATGAACGCCAAGCAATATACCTATCGCGTCATTTGGTCCGAAGAGGATCAGGAGTTTGTCGGCCTGTGCGCCGAGTTCCACTCTCTGTCCTGGCTTGCCGAGGATCAGGAAGAAGCCTTGCGCGGTATTGTCGCTCTGGTCAAAGATATCGTAACCGACATGGAAAGGAACGGCGAGACTGCACCTTCCCCTCTGGCCCTGCAAAAATATTCCGGCAAGTTTCAGGTGCGCACCACGCCTGAAGTTCACCGCCAGCTTTCCATGGAAGCTGCCGAGGCTGGCGTCAGCCTGAACCGGCTGATCAACA
>JAJDJN010000177.1 GCA_030267245.1 Desulfovibrio sp. OttesenSCG-928-A18 | reverse complement strand
GGCGCAGGGCCAGGGTGATGACCTGCGCCCCCGAAGCGGCCGCAACGGCCGGGATGCACTCTTCACCGCCGAACTTGCCCGTGCCCAGAAAAAGGCGGCTGTCCAGGCTTCTACCGCCGATGACAAGGGCATCCGCCTCCTTGCCGTCCGCTGGCGCGGGTCGATCCGGCTCCGACATGCCGGCAGAATTGGCCTTCATTATTTATTTGCTCCCTTTTGACGAAAGTCGGACCTCATATACATGAACAATGGGGGCACCGCCCCCGAACAAGCACAGGGGATTCAACTCCCCCTCAGCCTCCGCCGACAAAGCGCACCAGCTCCACGCTGTCACCCGCCTCCAGGGCGGTCGCGGCAAAATCCTCCGCCGCAATGATCCGTCCGTTCACTTCGGCCACCACGGCGTCCGCGCCGAGCCGCAATTCTTCCAGCAGCTCCTTGAGGGTCCGGGCCTGAAGCGCCATGGTCCTGCCGTTGACGCTGATCAGCGCCTGGCTGCTTGCCCCGTCCATAGTCTTCCTCCCCTTGCGCAAAGGGTTGCGGCATAAAAAAACAGCCGTCCCCCTCGGAAAAAACCGGGAAGAACGGCTGTATTGCTTGTACATGACTCGTCGCTTCCCTGCGTCGGGATAATCCGCATCAGGTTCAAGGGGTCTGGAACCAGGTCCACTCTCAGCCCGCAGGCTCCCCCAGCATCAAAAACAACTACTCCGGCCCGGCCGCCCTGTCAACAACGCCGGCCGCCCTGTCAACAACGCCGGCCGCCCTGTCATCAACGCAGGCGCTCTGTCAGCAACGCCGGCCTCGCGCTCAAGGCGCCGGATAGGGCGCCACTCAGGCCGGCTACTTGCGCAGCGCAGCCACAACCTCCTCGATAATCTCCTCCGCGCTTTCAATGGGCACCTGGCAGGTGCCCACGCGCAGGTGGCCGCCGCCGCCGTAAGAAAGCATCAGGCTGCCCACATCGGCGGTGCAGGTCCTGTTCAGGATCGAATGGCCGACCGTGAGCACCACATTCTGCTTTTTCAGGCCCCAGATGACCTGTACGCTGACGTTGCACTGCGGATACAGACCGTACAGGGTGAACCTGTTGCCGGAAAAAATCTCCGCCTCGTTGCGCAGGTCCACAAGGGCCACATTGCCCCTGACAGTGGCGCAGCGCTCCAGCATGGCGACAAAATCCTTCTGCTGGGTGAAATAACGCTGGGTGCGCTCCTTGACGTCCGGTTCTTCCAGAATCTCCTCGGCTGTCTTGTTGCTGCAAAAATCAATCATGGCCAGCATGAGCTGGTAATTGCTGATCCGGTAATCCCGGTAGCGGCCAAGCCCCGTGCGCGGGTCCATGATCGCCCCGAGCAGCACCCAGCCTTTGGGGTCATTGATTTCTTCCATGGTCAGCCGCCCGCTGTCCACCCGGTCCACGGCGTCCAGCATCGGGTTCAGGCTTGGAGAAAACTTGGCGTGCCCGCCGAAATAGTCCCAGATAACCCGCGCGCAGCTGGGAGAATGCTTGGAACTGCCCTTGAACTCAATTTTGCCCAGGCGCTCGTTTTCGCTGCTGTGGTGGTCGAACCACAGCCCGCAGCCCGGCACATAGGGGACATTGGCCAGAACGTCATTCTGCGTGACTTCCACCAGGCCGTCCTGCAAGTCCTTGGGGTGGGCGAATTTGTATTCCGTAATCAGGCCGGCAGCCTTGAGCAGGACCGCGCAGGCAAGGCCGTCAAAATCGGAGCGGGTAATCAGACGCATAGAATTCTCCTGTCAAAGGGGTATGTACAGCGGCAGTGCAAACTTGCGAAAACGGAGCCGGACCGGAAAAAGAGCGCAACACGGCCCGAACCCGGCAAAAGCTCAGCGGACAACAAAGACGCTTCCGGCAAAAATATCAAGTTCAAAAGGAATAACCGCACAGACAAAATTATGCAAGCCGGACCCGGGCGAGCCTGTATCCTTGCCTCGCCCGTGGGGGTGCGATCCTGTCAGCGCTTTTTCCGCGTCCGGCCCTTGCTTTTCTGCACCGCTGAATCCCTGGCCTTGGCCAGAATCTTGTCCCGGATCGTTTCAAAGCGCATGAGCGTACGCAAACCGGCAATGCCCACGGCCAGGATTGTAACCACCACAAGAAGCGCTTTTTGCACCTGCCAGCGCTCCTTGGCGATCAGGCTGGCCGCGAGATCAAGGCCTATTTTGTCTCCGTAGAGCAATATCAGGGGCAGCACGGCAAAGATCAGTATGGTGCCCACAAGCTCGATCCAGAAAAAACACTCGGCCACGGAAAGCACAAAGAGCGTGGAATCGCGCACGATGCGCAAAAACTTCAGGCGGCCTTCAAGTTTGTCTATGCGCGCGGATTCCTGATCCACCAGCACCTGGGCCTTGCGAAAGGCCTCCGGCGTATGGAAGTTCGATTTGAGGGCCCAGTTGAGATTGGCCACCCCTTCATTATAGCTTTTGTTGAACTCCACCAGGGCGTTGGGAAAGGGAAACCAGGCCGACTCGTCATGGATGGTCTTCAAACGGGAGACAAAGGACTTGAAGCGGTTCTTGTACTCCCGCCCTTCCTGCATGACAAAGCCCTGCATGTCCTTTTCCAGTTGCGCGCGCCCACGGGCAATGCGCTGGAAAGCCACGAAGTTTTTCACGGAAGCCAGGGGCGTCAGGTTCCTGATGCGTTCGGAAAGCTGCACCGCAAAGGCGTGGCCAGGCACAAACCAGGTGGCCAGCTCCTCGCTCATCCGCTGCAACTGCTGCTCCTCGTCCCTGGTTCTGGCCTCCATGCCGGCCCACAGCCGGTACAGGCAACTGCTGACCTGGATATTGCCCCGCTCCAGTTCCGGGTCCACAAGGGCGCGGTTGAACAAATGCCCGTTTCTGTTGATCTGGGTCACAAGCAGGTTCAGGGCGGTTTCGGAAAAGCCCCCCTTGATCAGGCACACGGCCTTTCTATAAGCGGCATCGTGCCAGGAAGGCACCATGCGCAGCACCTGATCGTACAGGACCCCGGCCTGAAGCAGTCTGCCCCGGCATTCCAGGGAGCGCGCCTGTAAAAAGGCGTGCCAGGCCTGGATGATCGGGGATGGGCTGAACACTTCGGCGTCCTTCCAGAACAATTCGGCCTTTTCCAGGTCGCCGCGCTGCACGGCGGCAAAGCCGCGCAGGGAAGTAAAGCGAAAGTCCCGGGGAAACCTGTGGGCAATATTTTCCAGATTCTTGTCCAGACCTGGATCGTTGGCGCCCAGCAGTTCATCAAGCTGCGTCCAGATGGGGTTGCCGTCCATGGGCGCAAGATCCTTGGCAAAACTGCCGAAATCCTTGCCGTGCCCCCGCCAGAAGAGATTGATGCTGCGCAACTGGCAAACCCAGTTGCCGGCATAAAAAGCCGCGAGCATGGTGGCGCTGTCCCCTTCTTCGCGCAGCATGGCGGCAATGCGATCGCGCCTGGCCGCCTCATCGTCCGAGGTGGCGGCCTCGGCCGCAAGCTCGCTGTCAATGCGCCGCACGGCCTGGCGCATGACTTCAATATCCAGCTGCGCCACCCTGCGCCAGACTCCGGCGTCCACCTCCTTCAAGCTGTGCGAAGGGCAGTCCGCATGCTGATGGCTGTGCTGACCGCAATAAAAACAATGCGGGTGCGCGCCGTGCACCAGATTGACCGGAATAAGCTGCGCCAGCGAGCCGGCCGCTGTTTCGTCTTCTTCACGCAGGCTGACGCTGACCCAGTCTTCCGGATCCTGCCGCGACCGGGCAAAGCGCACCTCATGGGACACAAAGCCGTCGCCGAGCATGCTCGCGTTGCGCAGGCTCATGTGCGGATAGTCCGGGTTCAGATAGTCCCACTCCACACCGCTTTTTTGCGGCAGGTCCTCATTGATGTTCAGGCCCTTGCGGTCCACAACGGCGGTCACGCAGGGCCAGTAAGCCTCCGGATTCTCCTGCTTGAGCCGCTCCACAAGGAGCAAAAACTCCCTGCACCAGGTTTTGAGCTGGCGCAGGCTTTCCAGGGGGAACATCAGAAACAGGTCGTGGACGGAAAAACGGATCTTGTTGCGCTGCAGAACGGCTTCCACCTGGGAGAAGAACTCCCGCCAGCCAATCATGAAATTCTTGTCCTGCACGTTGCCCACGGGCCTGAGCATGACCAGCCAGCTCAAAGGCGACTGGTAGGGCAGCCGGGCGTCTATCTCGAGGGCCGGCCAAAGGGCGCGGTCCATGCCTTCGGGGCTTTCGGCGGGGTTCAGGCTCAGGCCGGGCGAGGCTTCCACCACCGGGCCGAGGGAGGCGTGCACGACTATACGAAAATCGTGGGGCGGAGGGAGCTGCTGCCGCCAGAGGTTCTCATCAAAAATCAGATTTTTGCCGCCCGTGCGCCCGGTCTGCAAACGGGCGGGAAAAATCTCCATAAGCAGGGCCAGGGTATTGAAACGCGCCCATACCCCCAGCCGGGCGGCCGCAAGCAGGGCCTCGGTGGAGAAGAAAAACCAGAGAGCCTGCCCCTCCTGTTCCGCTACCGGGATGCCCCCATACTCTTCCAGAGTTTGCAGGACAACAGGATTGGGCTGGCCGTTCCAGACGAGCCACAGGGCATAGCCGTCGGCCTGCATCTGCAGATCGCCTATTTCTTTCACGAGAGGGCGCAATGTCTCAATATTCGCCATGCTTCTTCCTTATCAATACCTGCCCGCTGTATGCAATATGCATGCAATCTCCAGTACCACGTACCACTTGAAACTGC
>JAJDJN010000176.1 GCA_030267245.1 Desulfovibrio sp. OttesenSCG-928-A18 | reverse complement strand
TTCGGGCCGGTGGACAGCCCGCCATGGAACTTGCAGCGTCCGGAGCGGTAAAGGTCTTTGAGCTTGCAGGGCGTTCCTTTTCTGGTCCTGGCTCCGCAGGTCAGGCCCCGGAGCACTTCAGGGAAAGGAGGCAGCTTTGCGTCAAAGGGGAATTCATCATCTGAGAGGCCCTGTTCTTCCCGATACTCGGCAATGAGGCAGTCACACCAGTCGTGATATGACCGCCAGAGCCGCCGCAGCCGATCGTGTTGCGCTTTATCATACATGGGATCACCTTACTGATGGGGTTAATACATGGCGTTTTTACGTTCCGGACAGGCTACAGGTCGGCACCTGCCTCTTTCGTCGATTCTGGAGCGTCAAAGGGGCCGTGGGCCTGTGAATTTTTCCTGCTCCGAAGTCCAAGGGGATCAGCCTCCAATGCCCTTTGTCGTGCCTTCTCTCTGGTCGCCGCGCTGATGTTCGGATTCTTCCCCATACGGAACGGGAACACCGGGCAGGGACCAAGCAAAGCGGTATCGCCGCCACAGTCCTTTACCGCTTCATGCCCGGAGCCGGGCAGGCAGTTTTCAAAGCAATATGCCCGGCAAGCCCTGACAGGTGAATGCCGCCCTTTTGCCAAGGGCGTTCCGTGCCGGTACGGATAAAACGGGCAAGCCTTATCGGCGCACTCGGTAACGCCTTGGAATGAACCGCCCTGGCACTCGATGCAGAAAACCCGGATTGCCTCCAGGGGTGAACGCTTGGGATATGTGGTCATGCTGTTTGCTCCTTATGCGCCTTGACGATGGTTCCCCACCTCTTGCGGGCGGATTCAAGATACTGCCGGAGAAATCCCCAGGTGATGTATTCAGCCCCGGCCCGGCTCCCGGCGAACATGAACGGGATACGATACCGCGCCGTGAACGCCAGAACGCTTTGACAGGCGCTGTGCGGGTTCAACTGAGAACGGTATTGCCCGGTGGCCAGGTCAGACCATGAAGCCTCTACCGCCACGGCGAAGGCATCGAGGGCGGCGGCGCGCTGTAACTCCCTCTCGAAGCGTTCCCGCCCCCGGCCCAGACAGGCCACAAGGTCAGGAAGGCTTTTCCGTTCCACCGCCACCCGGTCAGTCAGGCCGGTAAGGCTGTAGTCGCCGGTGTCCAATGTCCCCACCTCAACCATGGTTCCGGTGTATTTCTCATGATCAAAGGTGAAGGGGGCTTGCTCCCGGCTGTCGATGACAATTTTCATGCTTCCACCTTGCTTCGTCCTTGCTTCGAGTCAAAACTTTCACCCTCCATGTCAGCGGCCAGCCCGATATATCCGGCGGCGTCCAACAGGTTGTCCCGCTTGTAGCTGTGCGCTTCCCGGCTGAACTTGAGCAGGGCCATGCACACGGCAACATCTTTGCCGGTGACGGTATGCCCCAGGTACGCGGACCAGAGCGCGGCGATACGGGCGAAGGATGCCGAAGGCGGGCCGTAATCGTCCTGGCGCTCGGCATTGATCAGGTTGTGGGCGTCAAGGAGAATTGCGCCATTGCTCATTGCACCACCTCGGTCAGGCCCTCATGCACCCGGCTGTACCGGCCACAAAAGCGCAGGCTGTCGGCTCTGTATTCGGGGCAGATAAAGCACCCCCGCCAATAGGAAGGGCACAGGGCGGCATAGTCGGTAGTCACTATCGCCTCGGCCTGGTCGTGCTCGGATTCTTCCGCCAGAAACAGACTGGCAGGCTTCTCGCTCTGGCGAAAGAACGTCACATCGTTGCGGTGGCCATGCCAGGCGGAACACCTGGCCGCCTCTGGGCAGCGGGAACAATGCCAGCAATGCAGCTTCCCACCAGTGGAGGGACAGTCAACCAGCATGCGCCGGGCGTGAGCGAGTTGGGTCGGGGTGGGTTCGTCGGCCCGCTTCCGCAACTCTTCCAGAATGGCGGGCTTGTGCTCTTTGGCGAAGGCCACGGCCTGACGCCGTGATTCCACAGGCAGACTTTTCAGGCCGCCAAGGATGAACCAGTTGCCTTGATCAAGGATCAGCGACAACCCCATATTTTCAAGTTGACGAACAGCGTTCATATTTTCACCTCGTCAGACTCGGCCCGGCATTCATCCGGGAACGCCGGATCATTGAAGTCAAATTCAGGGCTATGTGCTTGGGGCACCGTCTCACATGTCTCACATGTCTCACCTTGTTGTGGCGCAATGGTTTCATGCTGAGACGGTACTGTCTCACCACTGTCTCGGCACTGTCTCGCCTCTGCCTCCTCCGCCCATGCCGGGTAGGGGGTGAGACGGTCCCGAGACGGTTCCGAGACGGTACTGTCTCGCCCGCTCACCCTTGGGACAGAATAAACCGAGACATGTGAGACATGTGAGACGGTAGCCTTGAACATTTCTATTTTTTCAGCAGTAACCAGTCTGCCCCGCAATCGTCTTTCTCCAACGAGACAGGAAGGCAACCCCAAGCCGGCAGCAGCCTTGCCGATCTGTTTATTAGAGAGCCCCGGCATATTCAGCTTGGTGACAACCAAATCAATCAGACCGTCCTTCAGGTTAGTGGAGTTGGCGATCTTCCACCCGTCACCCTCAATCCTGGCGGCGTTCTCCACCACCACGGCCATAATGGCACGTTCAAGGGGGCCCGCCTGTTTCGCTCCCTTCTCCGGCGTGAAAAACCGCCAGCACTGTTCCTGGTGCTCTTTCACCCAATTCGCCAACATGAGCGCCCGACGCATGCAATCCTCAGTGACAATGCCCATGCCGTCATTTCCGGCCAGGGCGGCGTCAAGGCAATGCAGCAGGAGGCAGAGCCGTTGCGCCTGGCCTTTGAGCTTGGAGAGTAGCGCAGCATTATGTGAAAGGAATTCTTCCTGTGCTATGCCGTTGAACCATTCGACAAAGGATCCTTTGGCCTGGCGGGATACGGGGACAACCTTTTCCAATTCCCGGCTTTCCGCGTCATATTCGATATCCCAGGACCAGAGCGCCGTCGCGATGGAGGCCAGCAACTCTTTCGAGTCCTGCGACAGATAACGCTCCGTCCAGTATCCCGGCTTTTCCCTCTCGGCCCTGATGAGCATGAAGCGTTGGAGAAAGCCGGAAGCCTCATCAACTCCGGCGCTCCCCGCTTCAAAGACCTTGGGAAGCATGGCGGGCTGAATGCCGCCGAAGATGCCCACATAGGCATGCGGTATATACAGATTGCGAGTAGGGTTGCTGGTACGGCTCGTTTTCCACTCCTGGCCGTCATAGGAGGAAAGCAGACGGGAGCGGGTACCGCCGCCGCTGTTGCCGGATGAATACTTGTCGAGGTCCGCTATCAGCCCTGCAAGCTCGTCCTTGCGCCACATGATGCCGCGCGGATTTTCCGACAGGACTTCGCCAAGAGCCTCCACGGTGGCGTCGTCAATGTACGCCTGACGCCTTTGGGGCTGAATGGGCCTGGCCGGCATGGGATCGCCCCTCTTGGCCTTGGCCCTTTCCTTCCTGACGAGCTCCACTTCATTTTCGTAACTGGCATACTCATCCTGCCATTGCCTGAACGCCTCATACTCAAGCCGCTTCACAGGAGCGAAGAAAGCGGCGGCGCATGGAGTCTTGCCGATACCGGAGGCGGCCACTGTGGCAATCCAGATATTGCCGGGCTCCTTCCAGGAGGGCCGCAGACTGATAAGGCGTGTGCCACCCACCAGGCAGGAAAGCACCCCCAGGAGGCAAGTAGCAGGAATCTGTAATGGGACTGTGAACGCCTCCGCTGCCTCCTCAAGCATGGCGGCCACCGGAGCCGGAAATGCTTCCAGGGGAACTGGCGGAGGCGGGGGAAGGACGCGGCTTTCGCTTTCGTGTGCTTCCGCATCACTACCAGAGTCAGGAGTCTGGCATTCCATATGCACCCCCCAGCGGGCGGCAACGTCCATAAAGGCCTCATGCGTAACAGTGCTTTTTTTGATGTGGGCAACGAGCCTGCCATAGTCCCAGCCGCTTTGAATCGCGTCTGCCCCGTCCCAGCCTTCCGGCACTCCATCAGGAGGCACGGCCACCGCCACAGACGCAGCCCCGGCCAGACTGACATTGGTGCATACCAGCAGCGCCGCCTTTGCGCCTGGCTCGTCGGCGTCCGGCCAACAGATTACTTTGCGCCCCTGGAGCGGGGAAAAGTCCAGCCTGGCAACAGCCTTACTCCCTCCACACAGGGAAAGAACGGCCACATTTGCCCCGAGAGCTTCTTGCAGGGCGTCAGCCTTGCCTTCCCCCTCTACAAGCAGAACAGAGGCGGCAGGGGCTGCCTGTGCGAGTCTGTGCAAGCCATACAGGGGACGGGGCTCGGGGAAACCCTGCCAGCGCCAGCCCTGTGCAGTGTAGACCATGGGGCAAAAGTCCTTCTTGGTCTTGCCCCTGGAATCGGTTTCCTTGTGGTTGAAGCGGGCCACAAAGCCCAGGAGCCGCCCGGCGCTGTCCTGGTATTCCCAGGTGGCAACGGGTTCACCAAAGCGGTAATGCTTGAAGCTGGCCGGGGGCTTTACCCCGTCCGGGGCTGGAACGATGGCTGCGGGCTTCTCTTTCTGTTGTCGCTTTGACGTTGCGGTCGGAGGACTCGACACCCCCGCCATTTCAGAGAGCACCCTGGCGGCCTCGGGCTGTTTCATGCCCCGGACCGCCGCCACAAGAGAAACGAGGTCGCCGCCTTTGGCGTCGTCACCTGCAGCAAAGTCGGCCCACCGTCCGGAGTCCATATTGACGCGGAGCGAATCACCGCCGCCGCCGGCCAGGTCCGAGCAAAGGTACTCCCGGCCCTG
>JAJDJN010000175.1 GCA_030267245.1 Desulfovibrio sp. OttesenSCG-928-A18 | reverse complement strand
AGCGCCCCTTTGGTGACAAGGGACGTGGTGCTGGTATATACTTGATACAATGCCTCAGACAACCATGACGCCGTCAAGGAATACCGTATGAACACACAGGTTCCGCAATCACTTCGAGAGCTGGCCGAGGCCCTTTGTCCCCTGTCGCACAGTCTGGCGGCCGGCATGCTGGTGCGGCCGGTGCCGGCCAGGACTTCCGAACTCCCGGACGACGAGGACGGACAAACAGACGCCGGCCCGGATGCCGTTGCGGGGCGGGACAATGGCTACAGCTGCGCCGGCCGCCTGTGCCAGGACCTGGACGAACTGCTGAAAGAATGCGTCCCGGCCATGCGCAACGCCATGGCCCAACTGGAAAGCAGCGTGGCGGACGAGTTGGATGAACTGGTGGACGAACTGGCTTCCCCGGCCCTGGAGCTGGTGGACATGGCCCGTCGTATCTGGGCCGCGCCCCTTGCGCCGGAAGCCGAAGGCGCCCGCGCCCTGCTCGCCACCCTGGCCGAGGCGCCGGTAACCCAGTTGCTGCAGTGGGTGCTGGAAATCATGCATCTGACCATCGACCCCTGGTCCCTTACCGAGGACCCGGAAAAGCCCGAACTGAGCTATGAACTGCGTGTGCCGGACACGCCCGTGCGCGACGCCCTCAGCCGCTGGAAACGCCAGCACCCAGGCGTCCTGCCAGAG
This sequence comes from Desulfovibrio sp. OttesenSCG-928-A18, assembly GCA_030267245.1. GTDB lineage: Bacteria > Desulfobacterota > Desulfovibrionia > Desulfovibrionales > Desulfovibrionaceae > Frigididesulfovibrio. The sequence goes on along the minus strand of JAJDJN010000175.1, from coordinate 4,098 downwards.
GAATTGCTGCGTTAGGGCCTGCCTCCAAACAAATTCTGTCCGCGAAAGTCGATTTTTTTCTCTTGGCAAGGTCTGACGATGCACTGGTTCACACAACTTTTTTTCGGCAGCGGCATTGCGCAATCCATAGTTGCCTTGAGCCTCACGGTGGTGCTCGGGCTTGCGCTCGGGCGGATCAGCATTGGCGGCGTGCGCCTTGGCGTGGGCGGGGTTTTGTTCAGCGGCCTGGCCCTGGCGCATTTCGGCTTTTCCGTGCAGCATGAGATTCTGGAATTCGCGCGCGAGTTCGGGCTGATCCTGTTTGTCTTTTCCGTGGGCATGCAGGTTGGTCCCGGTTTTGTGGATTCCCTGCGCCGGCGCGGGCTCTTTTTGAATATCGCCGCCGCGCTCATTGTGCTTTTGGGCGTTCTGACCACCGTGGCGGTCTTCCTTGTCTTCAAGCTGCCCCTGCCGGCGGCCGTGGGCCTGTTCAGCGGTGCGGTGACCAACACGCCATCGCTGGCCGCTTCCTCGCAGGTATTTTCGGAGATCCTGCCCGATACGGCCGCAGCGGCCGTGGCCGAGGCGGGTATGGGCTATGCCGTTGCCTATCCCTTCGGCATCCTGGGCATCATCCTGACCATGCTTCTGATCCGGGCCTGCTTTCGCATCAGCCCGGAACGCGAACTGCGCTTTTTGCGCAAGCTGGACGCCCTCAGACACCCGCCCCTGCAAACCCGCAGTTTTTACGTATCCAACCCCAACATCTTCGGCATGCCTCTCAGGGACTTCCTCGCCCTCTACCCCCTTGGCATGGTGATCTCGCGGGTGCTCGAGCCACAGGGCGCGAGCGCACACGTGCCCACGGCCGAGACCGTACTGTCGGAGGGCATGCTGGTCACCGCAGTGGGCACGGCCCGCAAGCTGGACAAACTGCGCCCCCTGCTGGGGCCGGAGAGCGCCGAATGCCCGCGTGACGAACTGGGCAGGCTGGTGATCCGCAAGCTTGTGGTCACCCAGAGCAAGGCCGCGGGCAAATCCGTCAAGGGCCTGGGCCTGACTCCCGAATTCGGCGTCACGGTCACCCGCATCCACCGGGCCGGGGTTGAGTTCACCGCTGGCCCAGGCGTGCACCTGCATTACGGCGACAGGCTGATCTGCGTAGGCGAGGAACAGGACATCGCCCGCGCCGCCGCCACTGTGGGCAACTCGGAAAAAGCCCTGGATCATCCCCATGTCATGCCCATTTTTCTCGGCATTCTTCTGGGCGTCATTTTGGGCAGCATCCCCATCCCCTTGCCCGGGCTGCCTTCGGGCCTCAAGCTCGGCATCGCCGGCGGCCCCCTGCTGGTGGCTATTTTTCTGGGCCGCATCAACCACTTTCGCGGGCTTATCTGGTATCTGCCCCTCGGAGCCAACCTGATCATGCGCGAGGTCGGCATCGCCCTTTTTCTCGCCTGCGTGGGGCTCAATTCCGGCCCGGGCTTTGTGCACACCCTCGTCCAGGGCCAGGGGCTTTTGTGGATGGCGGCCGGGGCCTGCATCACCTTTATCCCGCTGGTCCTGGTGGCGGTTCCCATGCGCGCCTTTTTCCGCTATGACTACCCATCCATCTGCGGACTGCTGGCCGGCAGCATGACCGACCCGCCGGCCCTGGCTTTTTCGGTCCAGTCCCTCGGCTCGGACGCGCCGGCGTCAGTGTACGCCACGGTCTACCCTTTGACCATGATGCTGCGCATCCTCCTGGCCCAGTTGCTGGTGCTCGGGCTGTACCATCTGGGCTGATTTTCCGTTGCGAGACCGCCATGCCACATATGGTGCCCACACGGCTTCCACTTTCACCGCTCCCCGCCTCCGCGCGGCTCACGGCCGGCCTTGCCCGCGCCCTTGTCGCGCTGTGCCTGTGCCTTGCCCCAGTGCTGCTGCCAGCCTGCAATGGGGACCAGGCATCGCCGCCGGGGCCGGCAGCGGGTACGGAGCATGGGCGGGGCGCGGCCCTGGAAGGCGGACCAGACGCGAAGGAGCGCCTGGAGCGGACGCCGACCGACGCGCCGGCTCTTCTTGCCGTGCCCGGGCGCAATGTGCATGTGTTTGTAGCCCTGTGCGACAATGTGCATCAGGGCATCGTGCCCGTGCCCGCGTCCCTGGGCGACGGCTCGGACCCGGCGGGCAACCTCTACTGGGGCGCCATGTACGGCGTAAAAAGCTTTATGCGCAAACAGCCGGAGTGGGCTCTGCTTGGCAGCGTAGCCAAGCCATCACCGCATGTGCTGGAACGGCTTGTCTTCCGGCACAAGGCCTCCGGCATCCATCTGGTGGCCGATGCGTACAGGGGCAGCGCCATCAAGCAGTGTTTGCAGGATTTCCTCCAGGCCCTGTCTGGCGGCATGCCCCTGGAACTGCGCCTTGACGGCGCGCGCATTGAAGCCGGGAGCAACGCCGGGCTCATCTGCTACGTGGGCCACAACGGACTCATGGAGTTCAGCCTGCCGCCCCTGCCTCTGGCCCCGGGCCTGCAGGGACGCGGCGCGGCGATCTTTGCCTGCCAGAGCAAGTATTATTTTTCGGAGCATATGCGGGAGGCAAAAGCCGAAGCAGTCATCCTCAGCAACGGCAACATGGCTCCGGAAGCCTACGTGCTCAACGCCCTGGCCCTGGCCTGGGCCAGGGGGGAAAACGCGCGGGACATGCGCGAAGCCGTGGCCAAGGCCTACCACACATACCAGAAATGTGGCCTGAACGCCGCCCGCAGGCTCTTTGCTCCGTAGGGTTAAGCCTTGCCTCCGGCGGCCAAAGGGGCGCCGCCCCTTTGGAATCCCCGCCAGGGGCTTCGCCCCTGGACCCCGCAAGGGGCATGATGCCCCTTGACCCCCCATATTGTCCCATGTCACGGGTGCGGATGGTCCTGGTCGCCCGGGACCTACTCTTCTTTTTTGCATGACAGTCAACATATGCGAGGTGGCAGATGCGATATGCGCCCATACCCATGGTGCCGGGCCCGACCTTTGTGCCCGGGCGGGTGCTGGCGGCCATGGCCAGAGATTACGGTTCGGGGCAGATTGAGGCGGACTTTCTCGCTCTGTACGAACGCGTGGGCAAGAAACTGGCCGCGCTGAGCGGGAGCACTTCAGATGTGGTGCTGATGAGCGGTGAAGGCATGCTCGCCCTGTGGGCCGGGCTCAAAAGCTGCCTGCGTCCGGGAGACGGAGTGGTCAGCGTCGGCACCGGCGTGTTTGGCGACGGCGTGGCGGATATGGCCCTGACGCTGGGCTGCAAGGTGGAAAAGGTCTCGCTGCCCTATGACAGCACCATCGGCATGGGCGACAGCCTGCAACGCATAGAAGACGCCATCGGCCGTCTGCGGCCGGTCATGCTCACCGCAGTGCACTGCGAGACGCCCTCGGGCACCCTGAACCCCCTGCCGGATCTGGCGGAGATGAAACAACGGCTGCGGGTGCCCCTGCTCTACGTGGATGCCGTGGCCTCCATGGGCGGCGTCCCGGTGGAGGCGGACCGCATGGGCATTGATCTGCTGCTCGGCGGCTCGCAGAAATGCCTTTCCGCGCCGCCATCCATGAGCATTGTCGCGGTGAGCGAAACAGCCTGGGACCATATGAAACGCGCCGGCTACCAGGGCTACGACTCCCTGTTGCCCTTTCGCACGGTGCAGGCGGACGGCCGCTGCCCCTACACCCCTTACTGGCATGGCGTGGCGGCTCTTGAGGCGGCCCTGGACCTGATCGAGGAAGAAGGCCCCGCCGCCGTCTTCGCCCGGCATGAGGCCGTTGCCGCGCAGTGCCGCGCCGGGCTGCGGCGCCTGGGCATAGGGGTCTTTCCGCACAGGGATGCGGTGCAGTCGCCCACGGTCACAGCCGCTCTGGTGCCCGAAGGATTCACCTGGCAAGGCTGGCGCGCGGCCCTGCGCCAGGGCGGGCTCATTGTGAGCGGCAGTTTCGGCCCCATGGCCGGCAAGGTCTTTCGCCTCGGGCATATGGGCGTACAGGCGGATGCGGCGCTCATGGACAAAGCCCTGGCGGTGATGGCCGCAGCCCTGGACGCGGGGCCGGCATAGGTTCAAGTTCCTGTGGGGAATTGCTTGTAGGCGAGCTCTGTTCGGGC
>JAJDJN010000174.1 GCA_030267245.1 Desulfovibrio sp. OttesenSCG-928-A18 | reverse complement strand
GCTCTCGTGGCCGAAAATATCAACGATGCAGAGCACAAGGCGGGTTGCCGCGCTATTTCCCCACATGCCCGGTCCCGGGTCCGGCCCGGCGAAATCCGCCCCGCAGTCCGGCCGGGAGCCGGAAAAGAGCGGGCCGCCGGGCGCCATGACAGGTGAAAGACAGGCGAGTTCCCGGTCTTTCGGCCGCCCAAAACTGTGCCAGAGCACGGTGCAGAAAAGGGGGTCGGCCTCGCATCCCGGCGGCAAAACAGAACCAAAAGACGCCCTTGCCGGGTCGCAGGCGAGCGGAGCGGGCTGTTTGCCAGCCTTGGCGCGCGCCGCAGGGCCGGGACGGACGGACCCGGCGCTTGTGGCGGCGGCGTCTTTGCCCTGGCAACCATGCGCGGCGGCTTCAAAAAACAGTTCCGCCCTGTGCAGTTGCCGCGCGGCAGCCTGATCCGCCGGCAAAGGGGCGGGCGCAAGGCCGAGGCTCCAGTAATCGAGCAGCTCCCGCCAGCAGGGCAGGGCCGGTCTTGGCAGCTCCCTTTTGCCGGCGCTTTCAGCTCCGGCCCCGGCCTGGCCGTGCCCGGCCGGGGGGGCGCCGCCCAGTTCCAGAACCTGGAAGCCCTCAAGCAAAAAAGCCAGGCCGCCTTCCCGGCAAAGGGCTTTGACCTTTGGCGCGGCAACAGCATATGCCAGGCTGCCGCCGGGGAAGGCGGCCTCATGTCTGTGCCAGCGCCATGCGGGCAGACCGTCTGTCTGTCTGGCTGGCTGGCTGGCGGGCAGGTCGGGCAGGTCGGGGGCGGCAGCCTGATGGGCTCCTGCTCCCACGGCATGGGGGAGGGCTTCGCCGGTTCTTGCGCGGCATGCGTCGACTTCGCCCAGCGCGGCCACTGTGAATGCCAGGGCGGCTCCTTTGTTGCTTTGCGCAGCGAGCAGGCGTTTGCGGGCGCAGTGAACGGCCAGGGCGCTCTGGTCCACGGCAATCCAGGATCTGCCCAGGCGTCCGGCAACCAGGGCCGTGGTGCCGGAGCCGCTGAAAAAATCAGCCACCAGATCGCCTGGGTTGGATGCGACCGACAAAATACGCTCGAGCAGGCGTTCCGGCTTCTGGGTCGGGTAGCCTGTGCGTTCGGCGGCCATGGGGTTGATTATGGGTATGTCCCATACGTCGTCCACCGGCGTACCTTCCGGGTTCGGGCGGTAATGCTTGCCCGCCGCGCTGGTGATGCCGTTTCTGGCGTAGCCGCTGCTTTTTTTGTACGGCACGCGCACGGCGTCCACATTAAAGGTCCAGCGCGCGGAGGCCGCATAGTGCAGTATGCGGTCATGCTTGCGCGAAAACCATCTTCTGCTGCGTCCGCCGCCGGTGTAGTGCCATACTATGTCCCCCAGAAAGCGTTCGGGGCCGAAAATTTCATCCAGAAGGATGCGTATGTGCGGGGCTGTGCGCCAGTCGCAGTGCCAGAACAGGCTGCCGTCCGGGGCCAGGAGCTCCCGGATCTGGAGCAGGCAGGCATAGGCCATGTCCAAAAAGCCGGAAAGACCGCCTTCCCATGTGTCTGTATAGGCAAGGGGCTGTTGGCTGCGGCCCCCTTGTTTGGCTGATGGGGCAGCCGGATAGCCTGACCCGGCTTTTGCGGATTCGCTGCCGGCGGAATAAGCGCCGGCCGTGCCCGGCTCGCGCGCAAGGGAAGGCGCGTCGTCGGCCGGGCGCGCGGAACCGGCGCGGGCCGGGGCCTGTGCCGGGTGCATGGTAAAGGCCGTGCCAACCGCAAAAGGCGGATCGCAATAAACAAGCTTGATGCCGCCTTGGGCCGCAATGGCGGCGCGCAATGGTCCGTGCAGAAGGCTGGAAAGCGCGAAGCTGTTGTCGCCCCTGATGAGCAGATTGGGCAGGCCCGGGGACGCTGGCGCGTGGCCCCGGGCGGTTGCCTCCGGCCTGTCACCGGCCGTGTCGGCCTTGGCACTGAAGCGTTCCAGCAGGCGCAAGGGGCTGACGGCCCGGCAGACGCGGGCCTTTTTTCCGGGCCAGAGCAGTACCGGCCCGGACGGCTCAGAGGGCTGCACCGCGCTCATCCGCCGGCGCTGCTTGCCGCCCCTGCGGCTTCTCGGAGTCTTCCTTGCGCTTGCGCCGGAGCTGGCTCAGGACCACCAGGGCAAAGAGGACTATGCCCGGGCCGCTGAACATCCATTTGGCCGGGCGTTCATTGGGTATTTCAATGCCCAGGACCCAGGTGGGGTCGTCCATGTTAACGCCCAGTTTTTCCACCCGGCTGTTGATGGCCACGTCAAAAAACATGAGTTTGTCGCCTTCCTGCTCAAGGATGAGTCCAACCTTGGCCAGGCGTTCTTCCGCGTCCGCTCCTTCCACGGGCAGGGCCAGCACCTGGTCCCTGATCCGCCCGTCGTCAATGAACTCCGTGCGGATGAACAAGCGCATGGTATCATCCTTGCCCAGCCCGGCGACCGTTTCCATTACCTTGTCCGGGGGAAGGGTCTTGTAGGGCTGGAAGAGGCGGTCCTGCAGCAGATCCGGGCGGAACATGATGATCATGGCCGCAATAAGGAAGATGACTTCCCACCAGCGGGTGTGGGTGAACATAAAGCGTTGCGTGGCGCTGGCAAAGGCCATGCAGGCCAGGACAGCGGTAATCAGGACCCAGAACAGATGGGGGATGCTCTGGATGTTCAGCAGCAGTATTTCCTGGTTATAGAGGAAGACAAAGGGCAGCACGGCCGTGCGCAGCTCGTAGACAAAGCCCTGCACGCCGGTTTTAAAGGGATCGCCCCCTGAAATGCCCGAAGCGGCAAAGGCGGCCAGGGCCACCGGCGGTGTGGCGTCGGCCATAACGCCGAAGTAGAGGCAGAACAGATGCACCGCCACCAGGGGGATGGCCAGGCCCTGCGAGGCGGAAATGTTGTAAATGACGGGGGCCAGCAGGGTGGACACGATAATATAGTTGGCTGTTGTGGGCAGGCCCATGCCCAGAATGATGGCCAGCATGGCGGTGAGCACCAGCACCAGGGGCAGGTAGCCCATGGAAATGGTCTCCACCACCGAGGCCAGCACCTGCCCCACGCCGGTAAGACTGACGGCCCCCACCACGATGCCCGCGCTGGCCGTGGCAAGTCCGATGCCGACCATGTTCTTGGCCCCGGCCACGAGGCTGGAGAGCAGCCTTGAGAGCCCGAATTTGAAGGCCGGGAGCACCGGCTGCCTGCGCAGCCAGGCGATAATCGGGCGCTGGGTAAGAAGGATTCCGGCCATGAACAGACAGGCGTAATAAGCGGCCAGCCCGGGCGACATTTCAAGGATCATCAGGCACCAGACAAGGGCGGCGATGGGCAGCAGATAGAACAGGCCTGAAAAGAGTATGGGCGCCGCAGCGGGCAGGCACATGAGATCATCCGTGCTGCCTTCGGGAATTTCCGGATAGCGCAGGGAGAGCAGCAGCATGCCCAGATAACCGCCCACAAGAAGCACGGCAAAGACCAGCCAGGCGTATGAGCCAAAAACATGGGGGATCCAGAGGCTGCCGTAATAGATGAGCCCCATGACCACCAGCAGGGAAGAGATGGTGATCCCCCAGCGCAAGAGGCGCGACTGCCAGGGGCGATAAGCCCGGGCCACGCCCTGCATGCCGAGTTTGCAGGCCTCGAGATGCACGATGTAGAGCAGGGAACTGTAAGCGAGCAGAGCCGGGATAAAGGCGTGCTTGATGAGCTGGGAATAGGGCATGTTTATATATTCGACCATGAGGAAGGCGGCGGCGCCCATGACCGGCGGCATGATCTGCCCGTTGGAGCCCGCCGCCACCTCCACAGCGCCGGCTTTTTCCGCTGAGAAGCCGACCTTTTTCATGAGCATGATGGTCACAGGCCCGCAGGTGAGCACGTTGGCGATGGAAGAGCCGGATATCAGCCCGTGCAGGCCCGAGGCCACCACAGCGGCCTTGGCCGGGCCGCCGCGCAGATGCCCGAGCAGGGCGAAAGACAGGGAGGTCAGATAGTTGCCCGCGCCCGCGTTTTCAAGCATGGACCCGAAGAGCACGTAGAGAAAGACAAAGCTGGTGGATACGCCAAGAGGTACGCCGAAGACCCCTTCCTGGGTCAGCCAGAACTGGGAAGCGGCGCGGGAAAGGGTGGCCCCCTTGTGGGCGATCAGGTCCGGGGCGTAGGGACCGGCGAAAACATAGAGGATGAACACCAGGGCCACAATGGTCATGGGCAGCCCCATGACGCGGCGGGTTGCCTCCAGCAGAAGGACGATGCCGACGCAGGCGACCACGATGTCCTCGGTGTTGGGAATACCCGGCCGTCGGGCCAGGGCGTCCTGAAAAATGAACAGGTAACAGGCGCAGAAGGACGCGACAATGGCCATCAGCCAGTCATGGATGGGAATACGGTCTTTGGGGCTCCTCTTGAGCATCGGAAAGCCCAGATACGCGAGAAATATGGAGAAACTGAGGTGTATGGAGCGCGAGGCCGTGTCGTTGAAAACGCCGAAGCCGAGATCGTAGGGAATGGGTGAAGTTATCCAGAGCTGAAACAGGGACCATATGATGGGCACGACAAGCAAAATGGCATGCGGGATTCCAACGGGTCTGCGCCTGCCGGTCTCCTTGTCCATCATACGTTTGATGATGCCGGGATCGGCGATGGCAGCGGTCTTGGACATACACCCTCCTCACAATCTACACGGAAAAAATGCAGTTATGTAAAAACAACCCGGATACGGCACGAGTAATAAAATGCCTCCGGCGGCCAAAGGGGCGCCGCCCCTTTGGAATCCCCGCCGGGGGCTCCGCCCCCGGACCCCCGC
>JAJDJN010000173.1 GCA_030267245.1 Desulfovibrio sp. OttesenSCG-928-A18 | reverse complement strand
CTATTCTTCTTCCCCGTCTTCCGCGAACCCGGCAAGATCCTGGTCCGCATGGATATCCACGGCCCACTCCCCGTTGTCGTTGGTTGTGGACCCGTCGCTGGCCAGGGGGTAGGGGAAGCCGAACTTCTCCCGTAAACGGGCATAAATGCTGTCCGGCACCAGCCCCTTGATGTCGCCACCGAGCTTGGCCGAAGCTTTGACAACGGTGGAGCTGATATACAGCCACTGATAATCGGTCATCAGAAATACGGTCTGGATATGCCGTTTGAGCTTGCGGTTGAGCAGCGCAAGCTGAAATTCATATTCAAAGTCCGAAACCGCGCGCAGGCCGCGCAGAACCACCTTTGCCCCCACCTCATCGGCAAAATCCACTGTAAGCCCGGAGAAAGACTGCACCCGCACCTGGGCGTTGCCCCGAAACACCTCGGAAGCCATGGCCACGCGCTCTTCAATGGTAAAAAGCGGGGTCTTGGGGGTATCATTGGCAACAGCCACGATGACCTGGTCAAAGATGGCGCAGCCGCGCCGGATCAGGCTGACATGGCCGCTGGTCAACGGGTCAAAAGTGCCGGGATAGATGGCGATTTTCTTTTCCTGTTCCATTGCGCGCCTTTGCTGCTGTTCGTGGCCTGGGGTCTGTGACATGGAAGGAATGCCTGTGCGCATGGCTGCCCGCTGCCGGGCTTTGCAAGACAAAACCGCGAATGCGCACGGTACCGGGCGACGGCGGCGGGTGCGGTTCGGTACCCGTCAGCTCCGCGTCCAGAGCAGCACTCTGGTCTGACCATAAGCCCGGTCGGACAGGAGCTCAAGGCCGGAGTGCACAGCTTGCGCCTCAAAAGGCTGCCTGGCCTCCACCTCCGCGTTGATGAAAGCCTCGTCCGAGGCCCAGCCCTTGCTAAGCAGCGCATCCAGCACAGCGCAAAGCACAACAGACTTGTAGGGCGGATCGATGAAAATCACCCCATAGGACTGCAGGGGCCTTCTGGCCAGCGCTTTGAGCGCGTCTTCACGCAGGATGCTGATGCGCTCGGGTTCCACTCCCAAAAGTTCGGCATTGGCGTTGATCACCTTTGCCGCGTATGGGGCGGATTCCACAAAGCACACCGTGGCCGCGCCCCGGCTGAGGGCTTCAAAGCCAAGGCTGCCGCTGCCCGCGAACAGATCCAGCACCCGCGTTGCCGGCCAGTGCACCCCCCGGGCTTCAAGTATGGAAAACAGCGCTTCGCGCACCTTGCCCATGGCCGGGCGAAAGCCCGGCCCCGTTGTGCTTTTGAGGCTGCGCCCCTTGTATGCTCCCGCTATGATGCGCATAGTGCTTTCTCCGGCCAAGGGGCGCTGCCCCGTGGTAATCCCCGCCAGGGACATCGGCCCGGCAAGTATCCATGCCGCTGCTTGCGCCAGCGTCCCTTGTCGCGTCCGCCCCGAAAGGCGTGCCGCATGCGGGCGGCGGCCTACATGTCAGTTATAATCTGCATAAAGAGCTTGTTCAGTTCCAGAAGCTGATCGCGAAACTCCACCTGATCCGCCCAGGGGCGCTGCGCAACCCGCTCAAGCGCCTGGCGCAGATGCTGCATGTTCTGCTCGGCCGAGGCAACTATGGGCTCCCAGCGTACTGGCTGGGTGCGCAGTTTTTCGTCCAGCCGCACCACCGGCGTCCTTGCGCCCTGCAACCTGGGCAGCCCAGCTTCCACCGCTTCGGGCGCCTGCTCTGGCGCCTTGCCCGGCGCCGGGTGCAGCACCTGCTCGTAGCCGGGTATGAGCACGTTGATGCCGAGGCGGGTTTTCAGAAGCTCGGCCAGACTTTTCTGGGCCTTTTCCTCCCCATGTACCAGAAAAACGTTCGGAGCGGGACGGGCGAAATGGCCGACCCATTTCAGAATCTGGCTTTGCCCGGCATGGCCGGAAAAGCCGCCGATCGTATAGATCTTGGCGGCAACGGCGATTTCTTCCCCGAACATGGTGATCTTTTTCGCTCCGTCCACGATCTTGCGCCCGGGCGTGCCTTGCGCCTGGTAGCCGACAAATACGATACTCGCCCCTTCGCGCCAGAGGTTGTGGCGCAAGTGGTGCTTGATACGGCCGGCATTGCACATGCCGCTGGCTGAAATCACTACCGCCGGCCCCTGTCTGTTGTTGATGGCCTGGGATTCGCCGGTTTCCAGGGTGTATTTCAGTCCGGGCGGGGACAGGGGGTCATCGCCGGCGTCAATCATCTCCTGGGCCTCGGCATCAAAATACTTCAAGTGCTTGCGAAATATCTCGGTGGCCCGGATGGCCAGGGGGCTGTCCACATATATCGGGATGTCGCCCGGGATCCTGCCCTCCTTGATCAGCAGATGCAGGGCATAGACGACTTCCTGGGTCCGTTCCACGGCAAAGGCGGGGATAATGGTTTTTTCGCCCCGCGCATAGCTGTACATGACGGCTTCGGCCAGTTCGTCCCGACTTTTGTTCTCGTCCTTGTGATCGCGGTCGCCGTATGTGGATTCCAGAAAAAGGCAGTCCACCGGCGGGTATTCCTGCATGGTGTCCGGGTCGGACACGATAAGGGCGTCCGGGCGGCCCAGATCACCGGAAAAGACCAGACGGGTGAGTTCGCCCTTTTCGCTCAGCTCCAGTTCCAGAAAGGACGAGCCCAGAATGTGTCCGGCATCCCGAAATATCACCTTAACCCCGGCAGCCGGGGAAAAAGCCTCGTTGTACATGACGGGCACCAGCATGCCGGTCGCGCCCAGCGCGTCTTCGGTGGTGTACAGGGCCTCGACGGAATCGCCGCCGCGCCGGGCCCGCTTGCGGTTGGCCCATTCCGCTTCCATTTCCTGGATATGGGCCGAGTCAAGCAGCAGTATTTTGAGCAGATCCAGCGTCGGCTCGGTGCAGAAGACCTTGCCCTTGAAGCCCTCTTTAACCATGCGGGGCAAAAGACCGCTGTGATCGATGTGGGCGTGCGTGAGCAGAATGAAATCCAGCTGTTCTGCGCGATAGCCCTCGGGGTTGATATTGCGTTTTTCTATTTCCGCGTTGCCCTGGTGCATGCCGCAGTCAATGGCAAAGCGCGAGCCGTTGCACTCGATGATGTAACAGGATCCGGTAACGGTCCGGGCAGCGCCCAGAAGCTGTATATTCATGTTGTTCTCCGTATGGACTGAAAAGGCGCCGCCCTTGCGGGCCTGCCCTGCCGGGCACTGGAGTATGGCTTGCCTTTGCCGAGAGCGCAAGCGCTGAATGCGACAGACTGAATGAGACACTGGCGCAAAGGAAGGACCAGCCATATGGGCTGGTTATAGGGCAACAGGAATGAACTCAGGCCGGGGAAGCGTCAAGACGGGGGAGGGGCGAGTTATATGCCGCCCGAAATGGCCGCAGGCGGCCGTACCGAAGATTTCAGCCCTCAATAAGAAAGACCTATGTTTTGAGCGAAAACCGCATGTGCGAGCTATTTCTCGCCGGAAGAGGACACATCCGGGTTTATTGCCACAAGGCCGGGAAAGTCAGTTGCCGCAAGCTCCCGGTCACAGGTGACGAGAGTCGCACCGGAAACTACAGCGGAAGCGGCTACGATGGCATCGGGCATTTTGCGGCGGGTGGCGCGGCGCAAGCGTATGGCGGCTTCCTCAACATCAGGATTGAGAGGTACGATGGTAACATCGCCCAGCAAGTACACTATGAACGTTTCTTCTTCTGGCATAAGGCTGTGGAAAGACAGAAGCTTCATCTTGGTCAGTACACTGACAACATATCAGCGCTCTCCCGAGCCTCAAGGGCGGCGGTTATGGATGGGCTTGCCCTGAATATGCCGAGGATGATGTTGGTATCAAGCAGCAGCTTACCATTCATCCCGAAGAGCCTTCTGCACAGCAAGAGGGTCGCCCGCGAATGTCTTGCTGTCCGCGAGGCATCCGGCAAAGCGCAGGAGCGACTTTTTGCTCTTCACAGTCCGGGACGGTGACAGAACGACCACCACCTCGGCATCGCCCGGCGGGATGCTGTCCGGCAATGACAAGTCAAGCCGCAAACGCCGATCTGGCGGTATGTTGCGGTTTGCTGGAATGTATTCATAGTAACACCATCTATGCCCAACCATAGTGTTTTTTCGGTACAAAGGCAATGAGTCAGAAGCTCTGCGGGCCTCTCTGCATACCGGCTGTTCCTGTTCTGCCTGCCCGTCCAGAACTGCCAGCACAACGACCTCATTCTTCTCGATTCGATAAAAAATCCGCCAGGGCGTTTCCTGCACCTCGCGGATTTTTCTATAGCAGAAGGGTACAAGCTCATCAGGCAATTTTCCGCACTGGGCAAGCTTATTAAGGCTATAGGCCTGCTTTTCAAGGTGGTTCAAGATGGTCTCGGACCGCTCTTGGCCGTCGCGCTCAAGGATATAGTCATATATTTCGTGGACATCTTCAATGGCTTCGGGAGTCAGGATGACTTTAACCACCGGCCTTGGCCTCTTTTATTCTGGCCCGGATGCGGGCAAACGCTTCTTCTGCCGGAATGCCTTTACCTTCCTGAATGCTTTTTTCACCCATTGAAAGAACTTTCAGCAAGGCAATGCCTTCGGTCAGGCGTTCGTAATCCTTGACCCCCATAAGTACGGCGGAAGCCTCACCGTTCTGGGTAATGACCACAGGGCCGGAGCTTTGTACCTGATCCAGCACCTTGGCGGTGTTGGCCTTCACATAGCTGATGGGTTTAATATCTTGACTCAACCGCATAATGCCTCCCTACTTCATTCATGGACCAAATTTAGCCCTAATTCGGCACCAAGCCAATTAAGCAATATGGAATTTCAGCTTTCTGGCACAGCAAGCAGGAGCCAAT
>JAJDJN010000172.1 GCA_030267245.1 Desulfovibrio sp. OttesenSCG-928-A18 | reverse complement strand
AGAAAAAGGCGGCTTTGCGGCAGGAATTTGTCCGGAGACAGCCTTTAGGGCAAATTCACTTTGAAAAAGCGGACTTGCTCCAAAGCTTTACTTTTCACTGCAGATATCAATAATAAGCGTTGATATGGCTCGTACGGGGGGGGGGGCTGTCATCGGATATCTGTGCCGCTCTTGCCCTTTGGGTAAAGAGGGCTTACTGTTGGATATCACCTTTGCCATACGCGTACTTGCAGCCCGAACCGCATCGTCCGGAAATTTTCTGTTGCCTGTCGTGGCAAAGCGATGTTTGGCGCGCTCATTGCATATCTGCGCACAGTGCGCAGCGTATCAGCCGGGCCGGCCAATGTTGCCGCCCAGGCGGCGCTCCTCCCGGATTCATACCGGGGCAACCCTCCGTCATATCAGAAGGAGCCTCATCCATGCCCATCCCCATGGTCATTGAAACGACAGGCCGTTCAGAACGCGCCTACGACATATATTCCCGTCTGCTCAAGGACAGGATCATTCTGCTGGGAGACGCCATTGACGATCATGTGGCCTCTCTCATATGCGCGCAACTGCTTTTTCTCGAATCGGAAGATCCGGAAAAGGAAATTTACCTGTATATCAACTCCCCTGGCGGCGTCGTTTCCGCCGGCCTGGCCATTTATGACACCATGCGCTACATCACCTGCCCGGTGGCCACCCTGTGCATGGGCCAGGCCGCCAGCATGGGTGCGCTTCTGCTCTGTGCGGGCAGCGCCGGTCTGCGTTACGCCCTGCCGCACAGCAGAATCATGATTCATCAGCCCTCGGGCGGTTTTCGCGGTCAGGCCTCGGATATCGACATCCACGCCCGCGAGGTGCTGCGCCTGCGGGAAATGCTGAATCAGATCATGGCCGAGCACAGCGGGCAGAAAGTCGAGCGCATAGCGGAACTGACCGAGCGCGACAATTTTCTGAGCGCGGAAGAGGCCAGGGAACTCGGACTTATTGACCGGGTACTGACTTCACGCGACGATCTGGCCTCCGACAAGGCCGAAGACAAGGCCTAGTATTTATAGATGATGATAAGGAATGCGTCATGAGCAAGCCCACCAAAAAAGAATCCCGTTCACCCCTGCGCTGTTCTTTTTGCGATAAAACCGACGATCAGGTGAAACGCCTCATTGAAGGGCCGGATAAAACCTGCATCTGCGATGAATGCGTGCAGTTGTGCAACGACATCATGGCCAAGCAGAGCATTGAAGAAGTGCGTGAAGAAGGCTCCCTGCTGCCGCCAGCGGAACTCAAGGCCCGGCTGGACGATTACGTCATAGGCCAGCACACGGCAAAGAAGATTCTGGCCGTGGCCGTGCACAATCACTATAAGCGGGTCTTTTTCAAGGACGCCATCGGCGATGAAGTGGAACTGGAAAAGAGCAATATCCTGCTCATGGGCCCCTCGGGCAGCGGCAAGACACTGCTGGCCAAGACCCTGGCCAGGGTCTTGAACGTACCTTTTGCCATTGCCGACGCCACCACCCTGACCGAGGCCGGCTACGTGGGCGAGGATGTGGAGAACATCCTTGTCCAGCTGCTGCAGAACGCCGATTACGATCTGGACTCCGCGGCAAGGGGCATTATTTATATTGACGAGATCGACAAGATCTCCCGCAAGGGCGACAGCCCCTCCATCACCAGGGACGTTTCCGGTGAAGGGGTGCAGCAGGCTCTTTTGAAGATTATTGAAGGCACCGAGGCCAATATTCCCCCCAAGGGCGGACGCAAGCATCCGCAGCAGGAATACCTGCGCATGGATACGTCCAATATCCTGTTCATTCTCGGCGGCGCTTTTGTGGGCCTGGAAAAGATTGTCGCCCAACGCGCGCGCGGCAGGGCCATGGGCTTTGGAGCCCGCATCGAAGGCGCGGCCAAGCAGAGCAAGGGCGCTGAGGGCAAGCACAAGTCCGAGGTCAACTACCTGGACCAGGTGCATCCCAATGATCTGGTCAAATTCGGCCTTATTCCGGAGTTTGTCGGGCGTATCCCGGTCATCACCCACCTTGACGAGTTGACGGAAGAAGATCTGGTCCGGGTGCTGACCGAGCCCAAAAACGCCCTGGTGCGGCAGTATCAGAAACTGTTCGAACTGGATCATGTTACCCTGCGTTTTACCCAGGACGCGCTAAAGGCTGTGGCCAGAAAAGCCATTGAACAGAAAACCGGGGCCAGAGGGCTGCGCAACGTGCTGGAAAACACCATGCTGGACATCATGTACACCCTTCCTTCCGAAGTCGGATTGAAAGAATGCGTGATAAACGGCGCGGTTGTGGAAAAAAACAAGCCGCCCCTGTTGATTTATGAAGCCGATGCGGCTGCAAAGCCGCAAACGGACGGCATGGGGTCAGAAGCCGCCGGAGCTTAGAGAAAATACCATGACAGAAACGACAAATTCCCAATACAGCATTTCGCAACTGCCCCTCATGCCCTTGCGTGAGGTGGTCATGTTTCCGCGTTCCATAGCCCCGCTTTTTGTGGGGCGCGAAGCGTCAATCAAGGCCATTGAAAACGCCATCGAGCACCATGAGCGCAAGATCTTCCTGGTGGCGCAGAAAGACTCCGCCCAGGCAAAGCCAGAGGTGAAGGATCTGTTCAGCGTCGGCACCGTGAGCCGGGTGTTGCAGCTCTTGCGTCTGCCGGACGGCTCCATCAAGGTTCTTTTTGAAGGCCTTTACCGGGCCTCGTGGAATCCGGTCGAGGACGACAGCCTTGCCGCTTCGGATTCGGAAGAGAAGTCCCTGCTTGCCCGGGTAGTTCCCCTGCCGGATCTGCCGGTGCCGGACGCCGACGCGGAGGCCGGAACCATGGCCGCCGTGCTTGAAGCCCTGGAAGAATACGCCAAGATCAACAAGAAACTGACGCCTGAAGTGGTGCAGGCCATCTGCGCCAACAATACTCCCGGCGCTCTTGCCGATGCCGTGGCCCCGCACCTGAAGGTGGAGTACCTGAAAAAGCAGAAAGCGCTTGAGACCAATGATTCCCTTGAACGCCTGGAACTGGTTTTTGAACTGCTGCAAGGCGAAATTGCCATCGCCGGAGTGGAAAAACGCATCAAGACCAGAGTCAAGAATCAGATGGAGCGCAACCAGCGCGAATACTATCTGAACGAGCAGATCAAGGCCATTAACAAGGAAATGGGCCGGGAGGACGATCCGCAGGAAGAAGTCAAGGAACTTGAGCGCCGGCTCAAGGAAAAGGACATGCCCGACGAGGCGCTGAGCAAGGGCCTGCGCGAGATTAAAAAGCTGCGTCAGATGCCGCCTTCGTCGGCGGAATACACGGTGGTGCGCAATTATGTGGACTGGATGCTGGATCTGCCCTGGAAAAAGCTCAAGGAGACCAGCATTGATATAGAACTGGCGCGCAAAACTCTGGACGCGGATCATTACGGCCTTGAAAAGCCCAAGGAGCGCATCCTTGAGTACCTGGCCGTTCAAAAGCTGGTCAACAAGCTCAAGGGGCCCATTTTGTGCCTGGTCGGACCGCCCGGGGTGGGCAAGACCTCCCTGGCCAAATCGGTGGCCAGGGCCACGGGCCGCGAGTTCGTCCGCCTTTCCCTCGGCGGCGTGCGGGATGAAGCGGAAATTCGCGGACACCGCCGGACCTACGTGGGCGCCCTGCCCGGCAAGATTATTCAGTCGCTCAAACGGGTTGAATACAATAATCCTTTGTTTTGTCTTGATGAAATAGACAAGATGAGCACGGATTTCAGGGGGGACCCTTCTTCCGCGCTGCTTGAGGTGCTGGACCCGGAACAGAACAACGCCTTTAACGACCACTACCTGGATCTCGACTATGATCTGTCCCAGGTTTTTTTCATCACCACCGCCAATTCACTGCATTCCATTCCCCTGCCCCTGCAGGACCGCATGGAGATCATCAAGCTGCCGGGCTACCTTGAAACGGAAAAGATGAATATCGCCAAGCATTTTCTGTTGCCCAAACAAATCGAGACCCACGGCTTGCAAGCGAAGAACCTGCGCATTTCCGACAACAGCCTTCTGGAGATCATCCGTACTTATACCCGCGAAGCCGGCGTGCGCGGCCTTGAACGCGAAATAGCCACCATCTGCCGTAAATCGGCCATGCAAATTGTGGCTGCCGAGGATCTGGAAAAGCAGGTCATTGTAACCTGCCAGAACCTATCGCATTTTCTGGGCGTCAAAAAGCACAGGCACGGCGAACGCGAGGCCGATCCGCAGATTGGAGTCTGCACCGGTCTTGCCTATACCGAACTTGGCGGAGAACTGCTTCTTGTGGAAACGGCCCTCATGCCCGGCACCGGCAAAGTGAGCACCACGGGCAAGCTGGGCGAGGTCATGACCGAGTCCGCGCAGGCGGCCTTGTCCTATGTGCGCTCACGCTCGGATCTCTTTGGCCTGCGTCCGGATTTTCATAAGGACATAGACATCCACATTCACGTTCCCGAAGGGGCCACGCCCAAGGACGGCCCTTCGGCGGGCATTACCCTGACCACCTCGCTGGTTTCCGCCCTGCTCGGCATTCCGGTGCGCAACGATATCGCCATGACCGGCGAGATTACCCTGCGCGGGCGCGTGCTGCCCATCGGCGGCCTGCGCGAAAAGCTTCTTGCCGCGCACAGGGGGCTGATCAGCACGGTGATTATCCCGCGTGAGAATGAAAAGGATCTCAAGGAAGTGCCTGACGATATTCTGAAGGGACTGCAGATCGTCTTTGTCAATCATGTGGACGAAGTGCTGCCCCAGGCCCTGCTGGCCAGCGGCGAAGAGCTGTACCAGGGCCGCGACAACGATACCCCGCTGTACAGAACCCTCAGCCGCCAGGGATGCGGCAGAGACACAGTG
>JAJDJN010000171.1 GCA_030267245.1 Desulfovibrio sp. OttesenSCG-928-A18 | reverse complement strand
CCTGGCGGGGATTCCAAAGGGGCTCAAGCCCCTTTGGCCGCCGGCGGCTTACTTTCAATTCATTTTTTTTCCGGGTCCAGCACAAGAATCAGCACGGCGGCCATTACCAGGGCCGCGCCCACCCAGCCTGTGAAGGCGAAATTTTCACCCCACAGCCACCAGGCGAAGAAGGTTGCCACCACCGGCTCCAGGGTTGCCAGCACCGCCGCCCGGGTCGGGGCCAGCCTGCGCAGGCCTTCGCAATAGGCGAGGTAAGCGCCGTAAGTGCAGACCAGGCCGAGAATGAGCAGCACGCCCCAGTCCCGGGGGCTTTTAGCCGCAAAGTCGACAAAGGGCAGCAGGGCCAGGGCGCCGAAAAGCGTGCAGTAGCCGTACAGGGTATAGGTGCTGTAGCGCCGCAGATAGCTGCTGGAAAAAATATAGTGAGTGGAATAGAGAAAGCCGGCCAGAAGGCCGAACATGATTCCGGCCATGCTCACCCCTCCGCCCGGCGCCAGGGCCCCGGCCTCAAGGCCCGGCTCCGCCGCCGGGCCGATGCTGGAGAGGCTGATGCACATGACCCCGGCAAGGGAAACGGCAATGGCCAGGCTTTTGAGCAGGGTGATGCGCTCGCGGAAAAAAAGCCGGGAGCATACCGCCACCCAGGCGGGCGCGGTATAGAGCAGCACCGCCGCCAAAGCCGCGCCGCCCATCTTTATGGCATACTGGTAGCTGGCAAAAAAGCCGCCCAGAGACACGGCCCCGAAAAGGGCAAAGGCCAGGCCGTCGGCCTTGCTGTGCAGGCGCAGACCGCGTGTGGCCGCCGCGTGGGTCAAAAAGAACATGGAGCCGAGCCCGGCGCGCCAGAAGGCCGCTTCCAGGGGCGTCATGCCGTCGGCCAGGACGAAACGGGCCGTGGGCCCGGTCAGCCCCCAGAAGCAGGCCGCCATAAAGATATACAGATAGCCGAGGTATTGACGCATAGGGCAGTGGTCCTTGATTCGTTCTTGTTCGCCAGGGCTCTGTTATATAGTCTTGGCCCTGAAAACAAGCCCCGTAGCGTCCCCCTCGCGCTCCTGCCGCGTTCCCGGCGCGCTCCTGCCGCGTCCCCGGCGCGTTCCTGCCGCGCCCTGTAACGTATGGGTCGCAATGGGGCGCCTGCGCTTTTTGTCCTTGAATTTCCGCAAACGCTCTTTACAAAGCTGATATTTTCCTCCTATGGTCCTTTTTCCCGTACGCTCGGCAGGCAGTGGCGGACAGCTTTGCGCGCCGCCCTGCGCGATGCGAATCAGTCTTTTCAGGAGTAGCCATGCCCAGACATTTTATCCGCATCCCCGATCTTGGCGCTGACGCCGCCGCCCTTGTGCGTCGGGCCAAGGAAATGAAAGATAGCAGGCACAGGAGCGACTTGCTCGCGGGCAAGGTGCTGGTGCTGATTTTTGAAAAGTCTTCAACCCGCACGCGCCTGTCCTTTGAAGTCGGCATCCGCCGTCTGGGGGGCCAGTGCATTTTCATGACCCCGGCGGAAAGCCAGCTCGGGCGTTCCGAGCCACTCAAGGATACGGCCAGGGTCATTTCGCGATACAACGACGCCATGATCGTGCGCACTTACGGGCAGGAAAAGCTGGAGCAGCTCATGCAATACGGCTCCGTCCCGGTGATCAACGCCCTGACCGACCAGGGGCACCCCTGCCAGGTCATGAGCGATGTGCTCACCATGTATGAGCGCGAGCCGGATTTGTCCGCCCTCAAGGTGGCCTGGATCGGCGACGGCAACAATATGGCCAATTCTTTCATTGAAGCGGCCATGGTCTATGGCTTTTCCCTCTCTCTGGCCTGCCCGGAAGGCTACGATCCGGATATGGACCTTCTGACAAAAGCCCGCAAAGGGGGCGCGCGGGTGGCCCTTACCCGGGACCCGGCCGAAGCCGCCCTGAAGGCGGACTACATCAACACGGACGTCTGGGCCTCCATGGGGCAGGAGGCGGAGCAGAAAAAGCGCGAAAAAGCCTTTGCCGGCTTTTGCGTTGACGCCCGCCTCATGTCGCTGGCCGCTCCCGGGGCCAGGTTCATGCACTGCCTGCCCGCGCACAGGGGGGAGGAGGTGTCTGAAGAGGTCTTTGAGAGCCCGGCGTCCATTGTTTTTGACCAGGCCGAAAATCGGCTGCATATGCAGATGGCGATCATGGAGTGGGTCTTTTCGGCTTAAGGGCTCTGAAACATTTCTACATTGAAAGGTTCAACTGCCCCGCACAACCTACAATACAAGCGAGCGCAAAAATCATGAGCGGAACGATAAAAAAAGTGGTTCTCGCCTATTCCGGCGGGCTGGACACCTCGGTGATTCTCAAATGGATCGCGCAGGAATATAACTGCGAGGTCATTACCCTGACCTGCGACCTGGGGCAGGAAGAAGACCTGGACGGCGTGGACGCCAAGGCAAAGGCCACCGGGGCGTCCAAGGCCTATGTGGAGGACGTGCGGGAGGAGTTCGCCCGGGACTTTATTTTTCCCATGCTGCGCGCCGGGGCCATCTATGAGGGGCGCTATCTGCTCGGCACCTCCATCGCCCGCCCGCTGATCGGTAAAAAACTTGTGGAAATCGCCCTGGCCGAGGGCGCGGACGCCATCGCCCACGGGGCCACCGGCAAGGGCAACGACCAGGTGCGCTTTGAACTGACCGCCAACGCCCTGGCTCCTTCCCTGGCGGTAATCGCCCCCTGGCGCATCTGGGATCTGAAGTCCAGAAGCGACCTCAACGCCTTTGCGGAAAAGCACGGCATCCCCCTGTCCAGTGGCTCCAAGCACTACAGCATGGACCGCAACATGCTGCACCTTTCCTACGAAGGGGGCGAACTGGAAGACCCCTGGCAGGAGGCCGGGCCGGGCAGTTACATCATGACCGTGCCGCCGGAAAAAGCCCCGGACGCCCCGGAATATGTGGAAATAGACTTTGAACGCGGGGATCCGGTTGCCGTGAACGGCGCCGCCCTTTCCCCGGCTGCCCTGATCCGGCGGCTCAACGAACTGGGCGGCCGGCACGGCGTCGGGCGCATTGATATGGTGGAAAACCGCTTTGTGGGCATGAAATCCAGAGGGGTGTACGAAACCCCCGGCGGCACCGTCATCCACGCCGCGCACCGGGATCTGGAAGGCATCTGCCTTGACAGGGAGGTCATGCACCAGCGCGACGCCCTGATCCCCCGCTATGCGGCGGCCGTGTATAACGGCTTCTGGTATGCGCCGGAACGCGAAGCCATGCAGGCCTTTTTTGACAAGACCCAGGAGCGGGTCAGCGGCACGGTGCGCCTGAAATTGTACAAGGGCAACGTCTATCCAGTGGGCAGAAAATCCCCCCATTCCCTGTTCCGGGTGGATCTGGCCACCTTTGAACGCGACGAGGTATACAACCAGGCGGACGCGGCCGGCTTCATACGCCTTAACGGCCTGCGCATCCAGGGCTACGCCGCCGGGAAATAAGCGCCATGAGCACAAAAAAGATGTGGGGCGGCCGGTTTGCCCAGGGACAGGACGCCCTGGTGGAGGCATATACCGAGTCCGTATCCTTTGACCGCCTGCTGTACCGGCAGGACATCGCCGGCTCCTCGGCCCACGCCCGCATGCTGGCGCGGCAGGGGATTCTGAGCGGGGAAGAGGCCGAAACCCTGTGCAGGGGGCTTCAAGCAATACTTGAAGAAATCGAACAGGATCGCTTTGTCTGGAAGCCGGAGCTGGAAGACGTGCATATGAACATCGAGAGCCGTCTGACGGAACTGGTGGGCGATGTGGGCAAGAAGCTGCACACCGGCCGCAGTCGTAACGATCAGGTGGCCCTTGATTTTAGGCTGTTCGTGTCCGACAGCGTGCGGAACTGGAGCGCGCTGCTGGCAGCCCTTGTGCGCACACTGGCGGACCGGGCGCAGGAGCACGCGGATACGCTCATGCCCGGCTATACCCACCTGCAGCCGGCCCAGCCCGTGAGCCTGGCGCAGCATCTTTTAGCTTACGCGGCCATGTTCCGGCGCGATGCCTCGCGCCTTGCGGACGCCGACCGGCGCATCCGCATCTGCCCCCTGGGGGCGGCCGCCCTGGCCGGAACCACCTACCCGGTTGACCCGCATTTCGTGGCCGGCGAGCTGGATATGTACGGCGTTTTCAGCAACAGCATGGACGCGGTCTCGGACCGGGATTTCGTCCTGGAGTCCATGTTCTGCGCCAGCCTCGTCCTGCTGCACCTGTCGCGTCTGTGTGAGGATATGGTGCTCTGGGCCAACCCTTCCTTTGGCTATGTAAGGCTGCCCGACGCCTATGCCACCGGCTCCAGCATCATGCCCCAGAAAAAGAACCCCGACGTTGCCGAGCTGATGCGCGGCAAAAGCGGCCGGGTCTACGGCGCGCTTTTCGGGCTCATGGTTACCCTCAAGGGTCTGCCCATGACCTATAACCGGGATTTGCAGGAAGACAAGGAGCCCTTTTTCGATCTGAACGATACGGTGCAAATGTCCCTGCGCCTGATGAGCGGCATGCTCTCGGAAATACGCTTTGTGCCGGAACGCATGCGCGCGGCCCTGGACAGGGGCTTTCTCAATGCCACCGAACTGGCCGACTATCTGGTGGGCAAGAAAGTGCCCTTTCGCGAGGCGCACCATCTCACGGGACAGGCCGTTGCGGAGGCGGAAGCGCGCGGCATCGCCCTTGAAGCCCTGTCCCTGGAACAGTTGCGGGAGATCTGCCCGCTCATCGAGGCCGATGTGTTCAGCATTCTGGATTACGAAGAGGCCGTGCGGCGGCGCGATTCACCAGGCGGCACGGGCCCGAATTCGATCCGGGCGCAGTTGGCCAAGCTGCGCGAATGGCTGGGGCAGGGTGAGTAGATG
>JAJDJN010000170.1 GCA_030267245.1 Desulfovibrio sp. OttesenSCG-928-A18 | reverse complement strand
GTCGCTTCGTGGTTGTGGGGCAGGGGCGCCGCGTCCGGGGGGAAACTGGATTCTGGTGAATATATGACAAAACCCCGGCTTTTAAAAAAAGCCGGGGTTTGCTTCGTTGGGGAATAATCCGTGAACTGCCCTGCGGGCGCGTTATTTTTTCTTTTTCATCGCCTCTTGCAGGGCCAGGCCGAGGCTGCCCATGGACGGCGCGGGCGCGGGCTTGGGCGCGTGGCGCTTCCAGTCCTTTTCAACAGCGGCTTCCGAGGCGCTTTCCTCCCCGGCCGGGGACAGGGAGATGCGGCGCGCGGCCCTGTCAATCTGGGCGAGGCGCACTTCAACCGCATCGCCGGGGCCGAGGCGCTCCAGGCTCTTGCGCGAAGGCGAGGCCTGGATGACCGAAGAAGGCATGAGTCCGGTGATGCCCGGAGCCAGAGTGATGAACAGCCCGAAAGGCGCGCGTTTTTCCACGGTGCCCATGATCTCGGCATCCTGAGTCATGCTTTCGGCCAGGCTGTCCCAAGGGTTGCCCGCCGCGTCGCGCAGGCTCAGGGAGATACGCCGTTTGTCCTGCTCTATTTCCTTGATTTTCACCGAGACCATATCGCCGGGCGCGACCACCTCGTCGGCCTTCATGATCCGCCTGTCGTAGGAGAGCTCGGACAGGTGCACCAGCCCCTCAACACCGGGCAGTATTTCCACAAAAGCGCCGAAGGGGGCGTTGCGCACCACCCTGCCCGTGACCACATCACCCGCGGCCAGGCGCTCCGACACGCTTTTCCAGGGATCTTCCTGCACCTGCTTTATGGACAGGGATATGCGCACACCCTTGTCGTCCTTGTGTATGCCGACAATCTTGACCCGGACCAGGTCGCCGACGCTTACGGCTTCATCCGCCTGGCCCACGCGGGTCCAGGAGAGCTCCGAAAGGTGCGTCAGCCCCTCCACGCCCGGCGCCAGTTCCACAAAGGCGCCAAAGGGGGCAAGGCGCGTGATGCGCCCTTCGCGGATGTCGCCCTCATGGATCTCGGCCAGCAGGGCTTCGCGGTTTTCCGCCTGTTCCCGCTCCAGAAGCGAACGGCGCGAGACAACTATGTTGCGCCCGCCTTTTTCCAGGCGGGTGATCAGAAAGGCGTAGACGTTGCCCACAGGCTCCTCGGCATCGGCCGGGGGGCGCAGATCTATCTGGCTGGCGGGGCAAAAGGCCCGGCGTTTCATGATGTCAACGGAATAGCCGCCCTTGACCTGGGCCGTGACCTTGCCTTCCACAGGCAGACCCGCGTCCCGGGCTTCCTCCAGTACCGAGATGTTGCCGGCGCCGCGCAGTATTTTGGAAAGCTTGATTTCATGCGGGCTGACCGTGACCACATACAGGTCAACCATGTCGCCGACTTCGCAACGCAACTCGCCGTCCACTTCCATTTCTTCCCGATCCACTATGCCGTCAACCTTGGAGCCGGTGCTGACAAAAATGGTGTCGGCCGTGATGGCGACCACGCGCACTGTGACGCGCTGGCCCGGAGTAAGGCGGGACTGGGGCGCTTCTTCCTTTTCATGGGCCGCGAGCATTTCGGCAAAGGAGAGATTCTCTTCCGCCTCCGCTGTCTGGCGTTCCTGGGCAAGAGACGCGGCAGGCGCCACCTGTTCACCCGGCTGCGGTGCGGCCTGCGCCGTCTGCACGGCGTCACCGGCCCCGGCGGGATCGGCCCCGGCGGGATCGGCCGCTTCGGCAGGCGCATCCGTGGCCGAGGCTGATGCGATCACGGCGGCGGCCATGGCCGGAGCGGCGGCAATGACGGTAACTGCTGGAGCGGCGATGGCGGCGGCGGCCTCAGCGGCCTCTGTTGCCGGCGGCTCCGCGAGGGCCGGGCCGGAATCGGCCGCGCTGCCGGAGGATTGTGCCGGCGTAGCTGCGTTTTCGGCGCTTTCCGGTGCGGGGCCGCCTTCCGGCGTCCGGCCGGCACCGAAGCTTTGCCGCATGGCCGCTTCGGGCAGATATTCCTGCGCGACGGCGCCACCCTGATCGGAAGCTGCCGGGCTTTCGGGGATGACGGAATATTGTTCCCTGGTCTGGGGCGCGTCGTCCTTGTTTTCGGCTTCTGCTTGCCCTTCCCGGGTTGAGGGGTCTGAACTCATGGGCTCTCCTTAAAAAATATTGGCGTTGTTTCCATACCAGCCCATGCCTGTGGAGGCAAGGGGGAGGGAGGGCTTTTCAGCCGGAAAGAAACAAATTACCTGCAAGAGGGCATGCGCAATCGCGGGCAAATTCCCCGTGCGGGGGCTTGGCAAAAGTGACACTTTGTGCTATTTGGCACAAGGTGGATGGGTTCCTCGGGCAACAGCCCGCAATCCCGGTCTTCCACAGGAGTCCAAGGAGCATTGGCGGCTTTTGCCGCATGTATAACCAGTTACGGAGGAATACCATGGCAGCACTCGTCGTAGGACACAAAAACCCGGATACAGACAGCGTTATTTCCGCTATCGCCGTTGCGGACCTCATGTCCAAGCGGGGTATTGCAAGCAAGCCCATCATCCAGGGGCCTGTCGTGCCTGAAACTGCTTTTGTTCTGGATAAGTTCGGCCTCAGCGCTCCTGAAGTGGTCACTTCCGTGGCCGGCAACCAGGTCATCCTGGTTGACCATTCCGATCTGGCCCAGGCGCCGGCGGATTTGAAAGACGCCGAAGTGATCGCCGTTGTCGACCACCACAAGCTCGGCGATGTCACCACCTCCAGCCCCCTGCTCATGTGGGTGTGGCCGGCCGGCTGTACCGGCACGGTCATCAAGGCCATGTATGACTTTTACGGCATCGAAATGCCCAAGAATATCGCTGGCGGCTGCCTGTGCGCCATTTTGTCCGACACTGTGATTTTCAAGTCTCCGACCACGACCGAAGACGACAAAAAGGCTGTGCAAGACCTGGCGAAGATCGCCGGCGTTGCCGATTATCAGGCCTTGGGCATGGAAATGTTCAAGGTGAAGTCCGCCGTGGACGGCGTTCCGCCCAAGGAGCTTGTTTTCCGCGATTACAAGGACTTTGACATGAACGGCAAGAAAGTCGGCATCGGCCAGCTTGAGATGATCGACATCAGCATGGTCGACGGCATCAAGGGCCAGTTGATGACCGAACTGGCCGCCGTAAAGGCCGACGGCCGTCACAGCGTGTTCCTGCTTCTGACCGATATCATGAAGGAAGGATCGGAAATGCTCATCTGCACCGATGATCCCTCTGTGGTGAAAAAAGCCTTTGGCGTTGACGGCGACAAGAGCGTGTGGCTGCCCAAGGTCATGAGCCGCAAAAAAGACGTTGTGCCCAAGTTTGAAGCGGCCTTCAAGGGCTGATTCCGTTCTTTCCGCCCTGGCGCGGCAGCAGCCGGAAAAGGCGCGGCAAGCGCCTTTTCCGGACTGCGTGATTATATGCCTCTGGCGGCAACGGGCCTTCCCGGATCGCCGGAGGCATCTTGTTTCATGCCATCCCAGTTGTGGAGTCGTTATGGACGAAGGCGCCCTGCCGGACGGTTTTGACTATGTGGGCGACGTGTACCGGCCGCCCTATGAGGCCCAGGCCATTTTGATGCAGGCCACGGTGGGCTGTTCCTATGGCAAGTGCACCTTTTGTTCCGGGCACGCGGACAAGGCTTTTGCCATAAAGGATCAGGCGATCCTCGAGCGCGACATTGCCTTTGCCGGGCGTTACTGCACGCGGCAGGACAGGGTGTTCATCATGGACGGCAACGCCCTGTGCATGCCCATGCCGCGCTGGCGCTGGCTTTTGGGCGCTATACGCCGGGGGCTGCCCTGGGTCGCCGGTCTTGCGACTTTTGCCACGGCCCGGGATGTGGCGGAAAAGTCCGATGCGGACCTGCACCAGTTGCGCGAACTTGGCCTGGACAGAATTTATATGGGAGTGGAGAGCGGCAACGCCGAAACTTTGAAGCGGCTGCGCAAGGGCATTGACCCGGCCGGGCTCCTGTTGCAGGGGCGGCGGGTCGGGGATGCGGGCATGGAGCTTGTCTGCTCGGTCATGCTCGGCATTGTGAACGCCAAAGACAGCCTCAGGCATGCGCGGGAGACAGGGCAACTGCTCAGCGGCATGAGGCCGGATATCGTCACGGTGCTGACCCTGATCGCCTTTGCCGGAACCGGCATCAAGCAGGAACTGGAGCGCGGGGATCTGAACTTTTTATCTGTCCCGCAGGTGCTTGAAGAGCTTCAGGAACTGCTGCTGCATACGGAACTGGCGGGCGGTCTGTTCGACTGCAGCCATTCCAGCGGCTATGTGCATTTCAAGGCGCGGCTGCCGGAAGAAAAACAAAGCGCCCAGGCCCTGATAGACCAAGCCCTGGCTGGAAAGTGCCCCCTGACCCCGGATGCCGCCCGCCGGATATGACATGATCAGGATATGGGCCGGGCTTATGCTTCCGGCGGTCATGGCCCTTGCTCCTCAAGGCTCCTCCGCCAGGATATAGCGACAATATGGGGGTCAAGGGGCATCATGCCCCTTGCGGGGTTCAGGGGCAGCGCCCCTGGCGGGGGTTCCAAAGGGGCGCAGCCCCTTTGGAACCGCCCCCTTGTTGTTAAGGAAGCACTGAATAAAGGCCGCCACCTCTTCATTGTTCAAAAAACGGCTGTTCCTGCCCGGCTCCCACTGAAATTCACCGGCATCCCCGGCCCCGGGGTCCCCTTGCCCGCCGCCGCGTTTGTCCATGATCCCGCGCAGGGCATGGGACAGGTACAAACTGCCGCCGTCGCCATCAGGGTTGGCCACAAACAAAAAACCGATGCCGCTATCGGTAAGTTTGACCGCCTGTTCCAGGCAGAAGCGCACGACCCGCTCATCCGGCGCCGCGTCCATGTGCGAGAGCCGGTACAGGGCGGCCAGCC
>JAJDJN010000017.1 GCA_030267245.1 Desulfovibrio sp. OttesenSCG-928-A18 | reverse complement strand
CAGCGAGCACCCCCTGGAGGCCTTTCTCGAAGACTGCCTCGTCTGGGCCGGCGCCCGCGAAGCCAATTTTTGCTAGAGCGCAAAATCCGGGTGGCCGCTTACTGTCGCAAGCGGCCCGCAAGCGAGCGGCGCAGCAGGCGGACTCCATCGGGGCGCAATTCCAGTATCGTGAGGGCGGCATGCCCTTGCGGGATCTCCAGCACCCGGTCCAGGGGCAGCTTGAGCAGGCGGGCCAGAATGACCCGGTTCACGGCCTGATGCGCGACCACAAGGCTGTGAGCATGCGCCGCGCTGTGTTTGAGCAGGGCGTCAAAGGCCGGCAGCACCCGCGCGGCAAGCCCGGCAAAACTCTCACCCCCCGGCGGCGCATAGCCGGCCAGATCCCGCCCCCGCGCGGCCCACTCTGCGGCACAACGCTGCCGCAGTTCGTCCTTTGATGCGCCCTCCCACTCCCCCAGGCTGATTTCGCGCAGTTCCGGCACCGGCTCCACCAGCGCAGTATTGCCGGAATGCGCCGAAAGGATAATGCCCGCGCTCTCCCGCGCCCGCGCTAGGGGGCTGGACCAGGCGGCTGTAAAAGTCCGCCCGCGCAAGGCAGCGCGCCAGCGGCGGCACTGCTTCCGCCCTTTTTCGGACAGGGGGAGATCAAGGGAACCGACAAGCAGCCCCTGGCACACCGTGGCCCCATGGCGAAAAAGATACAGCAGCGGAAAATGGCCCACGCTTCACAGCCCGTATTTGTCGATTCTGGCCAGCAAGGTGGGGCGGGAAAGGCCCAGCATGCGCGCCGTGTGCGAGCGGTTGCCAGAACAAAGCGCCAGGGCCTCGCGCACAATGACCTCCCCCATGCTGTCCATGAGCGCGTCAAAAAGCTTGTCCGGCCCGGGTTGGCAAAGCCTTGCCCGCACATAGCGCACCAGGGCCTCGCCAGCCGCCGCCTGCTCCGGCGTAAACGCGGCCGCCCCGCTTTCGCTCCGGAAGGCTCCGGAAGCGGCAAGGCCGTAACCGCCGGGGCCGTATTCGACGCCACCGGGGTCGATGCCGCCCACAGCCACGTTAAAGGCCCTTTCCACATCCGCGCCGGAAACAGTGCCCCCCTGGTTGAATATGAGGATATTCTGCAACAGGTTGTGCAACTCGCGCACATTGCCCGGCCAGTAATGCCTTTCGAGGCGGGCCAGGGCGTCCGCGCCCAGGGGCGGCACGGTGCCGCCCATTTCACGCGCAAAGCGGACCATGAAATGCCGGGCGAGGTGGGGTATGTCCTCCTTGCGCTCCCGCAGGGGCGGCAGATGCAGGGAAACCACGTTGAGCCGGTAGTAAAGATCCTCGCGAAAGCGCCCGCTGCTGACCGCCGCCTCCAGGTTCCGGTTGGTGGCCGCGATGATGCGCACGTCCACGCTGATCGTCTCCCGGCCGCCCAGGCGTTCGATCTGCTTTTCCTGCAGAAGCCGGAGCAGCTTGGCCTGCACCGACAGCGGTATGTCGCCGATTTCATCCAGAAAGACCGTGCCGCCGCCGGCCTGTTCGATCTTGCCTATGCGCCGCCTGTCGGCGCCGGTAAAGGCCCCGCGTTCATAGCCGAAGAGCTCGCTTTCCAGCAAAGTATCGGGAATGGCCACGCAGTTGACTATGGTAAAGGGATGGGTGCTGCGCTGGCTGTGCTGGTACAGAGCGCGGGCCACCAGTTCCTTGCCCGTGCCAGATTCGCCGCGCAAAAGCACCAGCGCGTCTGTGGGCGCGACCCGGCCGATGCCCTTGTACAACTCATGCATGGCCGCGCTGACGCCCACCAGAGCCTCGGTCTCGCCCTGGTCATGCTCGGGCGCGCCGTGCAGCAGCACCTTGCCCCGCATCATGCGGCCGGCTTCCAGGGCCTTTTTCAGCAGTTCCAGCACCGCCGGGATGTCAAATGGCTTGAGGATGTAGTCAAAGGCGCCGAGCTTGGTGGCCTCGATGGCGGATTCCGTGGTGCTGTAGGCGGTCATGATGATTACGGGCAGACGCGGATCGCGCTCGCGCATGAGGCGCAGGGCGCCAAGGCCGTCCATGCCGGGCATGCGCACATCCATGATCACCGCATCGGGCAGTTCCTCGTCCAGCAAGGCCAGCGCGGCCTCGCCCGAGGCCGCGGCCCGCACCCGGTAGCCTTCGGCGCTCAGCAGGTTGTCAAAGCTGCTGCGCAGCTGATCATCGTCATCCACCAGAAGAATATGCCCCGCCATTGCGGATTCCTTTGCTTGGAGTCTGGAGCTTGCCCAAAGTCCGAGGGAGCCTGAAGCCCTGTGGCGGGCTTTGCGCGCCCCGCTGCAAGTCTGTACACAGGGCCCGTTCTGTGGCAAAAAAACCGTTCCCCGCTACGCCGAAAACGCATTGCCGTGCAATGCACGATAACAGGGACCCGGGACAAAGGCAATTTTGCCGGCAGCCAGGTGTTTATTTAGAACGTTTACCTTTGAAATGCTCCAGACCGGAAACATGATAAAGAACCGCCGCCCAGGGCTGCTTCGGGAGATAAATTATGACTATTGATGCGGACAACACCGCCGGGATCCGGCTTTCGGACCGAATCGTACCCGAGGCGGAACTGCTGGCCCGGCATGAACGCTGCCGCTCGCTCATGGCCGCGCTGCACCCGGAAGCCGGCGGACTCATGGTCTTCAGCCGTGTGGGCATGTACTATTTCACCGGCACCCTGGCCAACGGAGTTTTCTGGCTGCCGGCGCGCGGCGAGGCCCTGCTCATGCTGCGCAAGGGGCTGGAGCGGGCGCGGCTGGAAAGCCCTTACATCCGGACCGCCGTCTACCGTTCATACAGCGAGCTCGGGCGCGTCGCGGCCGGGGCGGGCAGCCCCCTGACTCCGGTCATCAGCGCCGAACAGTCCGGCCTGCCGTGGAACATGGCGGAAAACCTGCGGCAACGGCTGCCGGACAGCACTTTTCAGGACGCCATGAATCTGATGAACCAGTTGCGCGCGCTGAAAAGCCCCTGGGAGATGGAGCGCATGCGGACGGCGGGCGCCGGCATGGCGCGCTCGACAGAAGATATTCTGCCCGGCCGGCTGCATCCGGGCATGACGGAAATGGAAGTGGCCCGCATCGTGTCGGACGTTTTTTTCTCGCAGGGCAGTTGCGGCCTCACGCGCATGAACGCAGCCGGCGAGGAGATGTTCCTCGGTTATACCAGCAGCGGCCAGGGCGGAAACTATCCCACCTATTACAACGGCCCCCTGGGCAGTTTTGGCATGCATCCGGCCGCCCCCTATCTTGGCAGCCCGCACAAGGTCTGGGAAAAGGGAGAGTTCTTGCTGGTGGACACCGGCTTCTGCTTTGAAGGCTATAATACGGACAAGACCATCAGTTATTTCGCGGGCAAAGAAAAAGACATTCCAACGCGCGCAGCCAAAGGGCACGAACTCTGCCGCCGCATCGAACTGGATATAGCGCGGGAACTGCGGCCAGGCGCCATCCCGGCCGAACTGTACGCCAAAGCCCTGGCCATGGCGGACCAGGGGGGATTCGGCAAGGAATTCATGGGCCTTGGCGAGAACAAGGTGCCCTTTCTCGGCCATGGCATCGGACTGTGCATTGACGAATGGCCCGTTATCGCCGCCCGGTTCACCAGACCCCTGGAAGCGGGCATGACCATCGCCCTTGAGCCCAAAGTGGGCTTGCCCGGCATCGGCATGGTCGGTACGGAAAACACCTGGGAAATCACCGAAGACGGCGGCGTCTGCCAGTCCGGAACGGTGTGCGGCATAGTCTGCGTGGAATAGCCCGCCCCTTGCTCGCGGGCGTGACCGCCCGCCCGGAAGGATCGGGCGGACGCGGTTAACATCAGCAGTTGCGAGCAAATCCTTGCCCTGACTGCGTGCAGGCGAGCTTTGCCCGCCTGCACGCAGTTCAAAAGCCAAAGCCCTCTATTCGTCAGACCCGAGCCATTCTTCAAGCATGTCGAGTTCGTCGTCATCCACCTCGTATTGCAGGAGCTTGCACAACTCGGACACACGCTTGACCAGACTTTCGCGCAGGTTGTCCAGGCTCAGGTCCTGGACGCTTTTTTTGTTCAGGTTGACGCCGCCGGCGATCAGGGCTTCAGTGATGAACAGTATCTGCGCGCCGTCCAGGGGCAGGTTCAGTTCGGCGCAACGCGTTTCCATCCGCCTGATGGTGGCGGCGCGCGAAAAGCCGTTGGCCCCCACTTCTGCCAGCAGCGTCTTCAAAAGCAGGGTATACTGCTGCGGGCCGAGCATGGGCACGTCCACCAGCCTGTGCACCTTGAGGGCGAAGTCATAGAGTTCGGGGTTGTCTCTTTTGAAGTCGTCGCTGCCGCCGCCGCCTTCCATCGACTCATGGCGTTCGGGGTCATAGACGTAGCCCTGGCCCGTCTGGGAAAAGACCACGGGCGCAAGGTCCAGCACTTCCAGCAGATCCCTGAGGGTGCCGGCGCCGTACCAGTCGGGCGAGGCTTCCTGTTCGCTTTGCAGCACGTGGACCGCGGATGGCAGGGGCACGGGCACGGAGGATTCGGCCACCAGTTGCTTGATTGATTCCACAAGCCGGATGCGTTTGAACACCGGCAGATTGATATTGCCGCCCTTGGCCGCCCTGTCGGCGCGCCAGTTGCTGTCGCTCTCCTCGCGGTCCACGTGCTGCTGGCGCGGGGGACGTTCGCCCGAAGGCCTGCTTTCGCGCTCCTCGCCTTCCTCACGTTGCTCCTCCAGGGCCTGGGCCACGAACCAGTCTTCGCGGATGCGCCAGGAGCAGGCCGCCGCATAGGCGGGTGAGGTGTAACCAACGCTGAGCACCAGACTGCGCCGGGCGTGTTCCTGGATGCGCAGCAGCAGCGGAGTGAAATCCGCATCGCCGGAAAGGATGATGATCTCGTCAAAACGCGTCACATGGGACAGGGCGTCCATGCAGTCCATGACCAGATGGATGTCCGCGCTCGTTTTGCCGTAGTTGGTCAGGGGCGGGCAGTCCACCACCTGAAAGGCCGAGCGGATGAAAAAGGGGCGGAATTCATGATAACGGATGGGGTTCAGATAGCAGCAGCGCTTGAGGATGCGGCGGCGGACTCCGTCGCCGTACATCATGCGCAGGGCGTGCCCCTCCAGCCAGCGCAGCCAGCGTTGGGGACAGGTGGCAAAAGTGCGGCCAAGAGCAGGGTCTTGTTCTGACAAACGTGTGTAAATATTGTCAAAATCCACATACAAAGCGCTGTAAATCTCGCCGAGGTTCTGATAGCGGGACATAAAGTGTACTTCCTTAAATAAGATGGACAGCCGTCAGGCTGCGGATGCGTGCTGCGGATTAGCTTCAACAAAGGCACAAAACAAGCAAAAAAGCGACCAGGCAAAGCAACGACGCACTATGTGTTAATATAATTTTGATAAAGCAAATGCAACAATATGTCTGTCAGATGCAAAAGCGGACAGGGCGTGCAGCAACGCATTCCAGGACAGGCCGCCGCTTTGCGGCTCGGGTTCATCAAGCTCGTGCCTGCCGGCCAAGCCGGCTTCAGCCAGAAGTTCCAGCGCGCTTTTGGCGCTCACCTTGCCGCCATCGCGGGGCCCTTCGAAAATACCGAGCACGGAATGCTCCGCACGCTCAAGGGCCAGAAAAGATTTCTGCGCGCGCGGAAAAGTATCGAATGGCCCCAGGCACAAGGCATAGCTCATGCCTTCCGCACCCTCCTCAAGAAGCAAACGCACGGGTTTTTCCAGAACTTCTTCCAGCAGCGCCGCCTGCTGCCTGGCCTTGAAGGGATGCGGCTCGTCCTGCAGCCGTACATAAAAGGCATTGTCAGGATTCAGTGGCTCGCTTTTGCGGTTGCCGACCACCTCAAAAACCACGGTGGCC
This sequence comes from Desulfovibrio sp. OttesenSCG-928-A18, assembly GCA_030267245.1. Classification (GTDB taxonomy): domain Bacteria; phylum Desulfobacterota; class Desulfovibrionia; order Desulfovibrionales; family Desulfovibrionaceae; genus Frigididesulfovibrio. Next base: position 14,917 of record JAJDJN010000017.1, on the reverse strand, counting down.
ACCCCGCTGTCCTTCATGTCAAGCAAGTCGGCGGCCCTGAAGGACAAATCCAGAACCCGGCCCTTGCTGAAGGGGCCGCGGTCATTGACCCGCACATACACTTCCAGCCCGTTCTTCACATTGTGCACCCGCAGCACGGTGCCGAAGGGCAGCGTCTTGTGCGCCGCGGTCAGGGCGTAGCGATTGAAAATTTCCCCGTTGGCCGTCTTTTTGCCGTGGGCCGTGGTGCCGTACCAGGAAGCCCGGCCGTGCGCCACCGGCGGATGCACGGTGTTCGCCGCCTGTGAAAAGCCGGCCTGCAACATGAACACCCCGGTCAACAACGCACGGAACAGGCCGCGCCCGGCCCTGCGCAGCCACCGGCCCCTTGCCGCCGGACGCGACCGCCCAAGGGGCGGGCTGCAATTTCGGACCGGATGGGAGCGGCCCCTGGCCGCAGCCCTCATGCCCGGGTTTTCGCCCGGACGCGGGCCGCGAGAAAAAGGTCCAGCGCCATTTGCATACCGCAAAAGAGTTCCATGCATACTTTTACTCTCAAACAAGATTGCGTCGGATTAAAAAAAACTGTTCCGACCGGAGATAAAGGATCTGACATCCTCATGGTGAAAAAAAGCATTCGCGGCGAGCCGGAAAAAGCCGTCCCCCCCAGAAACGGGCGCGGGTCAACAACCGCATCGCGAAGCACCCGATAAAAATAGCCAGTCCAGGCCCCGGAGTCAATACACGGCCCGCGAGTAATCATGCTGGCGCATATATGGCCGGGACGAGACCGTACCGGCGGGGCAAGGGCTCTTTGTCGCTCAGGCCCGCAGCAGGAGGAGGGATTCCGGAACAATACGCAGCAGCGCCCGCCCGGAGCCGGCAACAATCAGCGCGTCGCGTTCAAGCTCATGCAGCGCGCCCTGTTCGGAGCTGGCGTCCAGCAGATGTACGACGCCCTTTTCCCGCCCGCCCTCACGCCAGGGGCTAAGCCCACGCACGCAGGTCCAGTGGGAGACAACGGGCTGCTCCACGCCCGGCAAAAAGCGGTGAAAGCGCAAAAGTGCCGCCTTGCGCGGCCCGGCGGCGGCAAACCAGTCTTCAAGCTCCCGCCACACCTCAAGGGCCTGACCGCGAGCTTCGGCCCGCGACAAAGGGCCGCAAGGGGCATGCTCCTCGGGCAGGAACATGGCCGCCTGATCCAGTTCTTCGTCCGGGGCCGCGTGCGCCGTATCCGGCTTCACGGGCGCCTCTCGAGCCGTCTGCCCCTGCATCCAGTCCGCAAAGGGCTGGCGCAGCCCGCTGATTGGGAAGTGCAGGGAGGGAGGCGACAAAGGCGCCGTTTTTTTCCGCAAAAAGGATGAAAAGCGGATGCCGGTACGGATTTTGGACTCAAATGCCCTGCCGTCGCCCCTCAGGCACCAGCGCCGCAACATGTAGCGGACGACCCAGTAGTGGTCCGTATCGTTTTGCAAAAAATGCCGCCAGAGGGCGGGCCGTTCGGAAAAGGCCAGTTGGCTCTCCCTGAACATGCTCCTGGCCGGAGTCAGTTCAATGCCATGCAGGGCCGACACGGCGTTAATCACCGCATAGACAGCGCATGCGTAATCCAGTGTGCCCTGCATGTATCTGCGCATACTTCAGCCCGCTTCCCCGCCGGACCGGCAAATTTTGTCTGATGGATCAGATTTGGCAAATACACCTTTCCAAAGTGCATTTGCTAAAAGCCCCTCGGTGCTTTATGCACCATACGGACGTATAACTCAAATCATGGAACCCGGGGCTTATTATTTTCCGGCCCTGGGCCCCGGGGCAAGGCCGCCGGCGGGCTCCGGGCAAGCGCCCCGGCTGCGGGATGCGTTCCAGTCTATGCGCCCCGCAATGGCTTCGGAAAGGGCGGCCAGGCCCTGACCGTCACGCGCGGAAATAAAAAAGGCTTCGGGGTGCAGCACGGCCAGTTCCTCGCGCCGGGACAGGGCACGGGGAGCCCGGGCAAGGGCTTCCTGCCCTTCCGCGTCCGTTTCGGATTCCAGCGGCTGTTCGCGTTCAAGCATATCGCTCTTGTTCAGGATGAGCATGCGCGGCGTGTCCGCAAGGCCCAGGCTGTGCAGGATGTCTTCCACGGCTTTGAGCTGTTGCTCCAGTTCCGGGTGCGAGGCATCGGCCACATGCAGCAGAAGATCCGCCTCCTCAAGCTCTTCCAGGGTGGCGCGAAAGGCTTCCACCAGTTCCTTTGGCAGGCTGCGGATAAAGCCCACGGTGTCCGTGAGTATGAGTTCCTTTTCACGCGGAAAACGCAGACGCCTGGTTGTCGGGTCCAGGGTGGCGAAAAGCCGGTCTTCGGCCAGGACTTCCGAGCCGGTAAGGGCGTTGAGCAAGGTGGACTTGCCCGCATTGGTATAACCGACCAGCGCGGCCACCGGCACCTGCCCCTTGGCCCTGCGGGCCCTGGCATAGGAACGCTGCCGGCGCAGGGTCTCGAGGGATTCCTTGATCCTGGTCACCCGATCGCGCAGGCGGCGGCGATCCGTCTCCAGCTTTGTCTCGCCGGGTCCGCGCCCGCCTATGCCTCCGGCCAGACGGTCAAAGGCCCGGCTTTTGCCCACCAGCCGTGGCAGCATATATTGCAGCAGGGCCAGTTCCACCTGAAACTTGCCCGCCCGGCTCGAAGCGCGCTGGGCGAAAATATCCAGGATCAACTGGGTGCGGTCAATAACCCTGCGCTCGGTCACCTCGGCCAGGTTGCGCAGTTGGGTCGGGGACAGCTCGCCGTCAAAGACGATGATGCCCGCGTTGCCCCGCAGGGCCAGCACCTCCAGTTCCGTCAGCTTGCCCTTGCCCAGGATGAAACGGGGGTTGAGGGTCTGCACGCGCTGGATCAGGCAACCGGCCACAAAAAGCCCCGCCGTGTCGGCCAGTTCGGCCAGTTCGCGCAGGGCGCTTTCCTGTTCCGCCCTGGTCCTGGTGGACACGCTGACCAGGACGGCCCGGCTTTCCGGCCCCCGGCCCGCGACCCCGGCCGCGCCCCGCGCCGGGCCGCTCCGGGACGCGGCGCAAGGGGCGAGCCGGCCCACAGGGGATCGGGCGGCACAGGGCCGGGCCCCTCCGGAAGGGCGCGGGCCAGTTCTTCTTCCAGGGCGGCTGCCTCCGCGGCAAAATCCGTATCCACAGCATCCCAGCGCACGGGCGGGTAGGACGCGTAACTGCGATTCTCGGGGTTGGAGGGCAGAAGGTGCGCCCGCTGCAGTTGCATGGGCTCGCCCCATTCATTGACGCTGAGCACCGCGATGCTGTCCAGACGCAGAAAGAGCAGGTCCATGTAATCTTCCTGCGAGAGCAGGTCCGGGGTCAGGTGGGTATGCAAAAAGCGCAGGCCGCGCAGGCGCCCGGCGCCCTCGCGTGAACGCGGCAGTTCGGGAATCAGGATGCTGGCGGTGTCGCCCACCAGAACCATGAAGGGCCGCCCCTGGCGGTTGATGAGCAGCCCCAGTTGTCTGCCGATGGAGCGGGAGAGTGCGGCCAGTTCCCGGGCCTGTTCATTGGTATAGCCGCCAATGACCGGATAACGTCTGCTGAACAGGCGGTTCAGGGCCTTTATCTGGCTGGGCTTGAGGCCCTGGGTGTTCCCTTCGACTCTGGCTATGGCTCTATCCTTCACGCTCCGGGCAAGCGCATGATGATATTATGGCGCTTATGCGCCTCCAGCGGTCAGGGGGCGCGCTCAGGGGGCAAGGTATGATTCGATCATGCCGTCATACCGCGATGTTTCGGCAAAGGTGGCGGCGGCCAGTTCGCGGCGCAAGCCCAGGGTCGCCTTCATGCCGTTGGCCGCCAGGCTTTCGCGCACACGGGCATAAAACGACGGCCCGGGCACGACCAGTACGGAGTGAAAATTCTTGGCCGCCGCGCGCAGCATGCAGGGGCCGCCGATGTCTATTTCTTCGACAGCCGCGCGCGCTTCCAGCTTCTTTTGCCTGGCCAGGGCGAAATCGTACAGGTTCACGCACACAAGATCAAAAGGCTCTATGCCGTGCTCGCGCAGGGCCGCCATATGTTCCGGGTTTTCCTTGTCCGCAAGGATGCCGCCGTGAATGGCCGGGTGCAAGGTTTTCACCCGGCCGCCCATGATTTCCGGAAATCCCGTGACCTCGCTGACCCCGGTCACCGCAAGGCCGGCCCGCTCCAGCATGGCGCAGGTGCCGCCGGTGGAGACGAGAGTGACTCCGTTATCGGCCAGAAATGCGGCAAAGTCCGCCAGCCCGGATTTGTCGGTAACGCTGAGGATGGCGCGCCTGACTGGTAAAAGATCCATAAACGCTCCGCGCTATGCGCATCTTGGGTGTGGCTAAATAGCCCGCGCTACTTGTAGGGCTCAAGCTCCTTCCAGAAGTCTTCTGGCACCTCGAAGCCGCCAGCGGCCGCAAGATTTGCGTACTCCAGGGCCTTTTTGCCCTCGCCTTTTTCAAGCCAGGCCAGGGCCAGGTTGTTATAGGCCGGGGCAAAGCCGGGCTGCTGCTTCAAGGCCCGTTCGGAAAGGGCTATGCTTTCTTCCAGGTTGCCCAGCATATAATGCGCGGCCGCCAGGGAGGAAACCCCCTGAATGAAGTTGGGGTCCCATTTGACCGCCTTGGTAAAGGCCTCCACGGCCTTGTCCGCTTCGCCGCGCTGCAGATGCACGTAGCCGATGTTGCCCCAGGCTATGGAAAAACGCGGACGGGCGTTGGCCGCTTCCTTGTTGTAGTTCAGGCAGCCGTCCAGATCGCCGCGTTGCAGACAGATGCCGCCAAGTTGCACATAGGCTTCGGCCAGGTGGGGCGATTTGCGCACCGCATCCAGAAAGGCCCGTTCGGCGTCGTGAAACTCGCGTCTGGACAGAAGCGCCACCCCCAGGTTGTACAGGTGGTTGGCGCAATCAGGCGTCTTGGCGATGGCCTGGCGAAGATCCGCGATATATTCGTCAATGTCCTGGTATTGTTCCTTCATTTTTCGGATCGCTCCTTTTGCAGCAATTGGTGGTACCAGACGCAGAAGTCCAGCACCCCCTGGTATTTTTCCTGGCGCGCCACGATGCCCAAGGCGCATTCCGTCGCGCCCCGGGCGTATTCGCCGCCGTGCTGGGCCTGGGAAACCGAGTGCAGAAAGTCCCGCACCAGTTCCTGCACGGTCCGCTGGCTGATGTCCGTGCGTATGTCCATGGGTTCCTTGGGCGCCTCAAAGGGGTCCCAGTTGTCAAAACCCATGCGGTCCACAAAACGGCGCCGGCGGGGCGGCATGCGTTCATAGAACAGGCGCTTCTGTTCGATCTCGTCCTCTGTGAACTCGCGCCCGAGTTCGGGGCGCAGCATGTCCGACGGCTTTTGCATCAGCCGTCCTTTTCGGGAGCGACGCCCCCCACGCCCAGGTAAGAGGCATCGTAGGTGGTGAGAAGCGCGCTGGACACGGGCACATACATGGAGGCCAGCTCCTTGTACGCGGTGCCGATGGCCTCGGCCAGTTCCACGCTTAGAGAGGACAGGCGGAACTGCATTTTGTCAAGGGCCACAGTTGGATAGGGCTTGCCCGGCTCAAAACCGGTTTTGCCGCAAGTATGCGCCGTGCCGCCAATGGCCGTGGGCACACCGTAAATACGACAGGTGACCGGACGCACATCATAGAGCAGGCAGAGATCCTCACCGCTGAGCAGGGGGCAGCGCACCGTCAGGGCGGCGGCTTCGGCCAGCAGTTCGTTACTGTCGCGGCCCGCCTTGGATTCCTTGTAAATTCTGTGTTTGATCCGCGCAATGGCCCTGTCCGCCCTGTCGGCCTCTTCCAGAATGCGGCCGCGCTCTTCGCCCTCGGGAAAACGCTCCCGGAATCTGGCGTTCAGATACAAAGCCTCCACCAGGGACAGGTCGAAAAGGGCGTGGCAACAGCTGCTGCACCGCTCCCGGCAGAGCACCTGCTCCGGGTGCAGGGAACGAACGCGCTCGAAAAGGGCGTCCGCCTCCCTGGCGATGCTTTCATAGCGGGAAAAAAAGGGCGTCAAATCAGGCAGGGCGCCGCTCATGCAGTCTCCAGGATGTGTTGGTCCCCAAGAGCATTTCGCACTTGAAACGCACGCGGGGATTTGTGAAAGCACCGGCGAAAAAAGTATTTTTCGGCCGGCTCACGCCGCTACGCGGCGCATCAATCTTGCGGCTGATAAAGCCACTACGCCCGCCCCGGTCCGATGCCGCAAGGCAGGACCGGGACGGGCGAAAAAAAAGCGTTGTCAACGCTCTGAGAACTATGCTTCTTCAACGGTGATGGCGCCGGCTTCGCATACTTCCACGCAGGATTCGCAGCCGAGGCACTCTTCCGCGTTCACGGGCACCGCTTTGCCGTCCTGCAGTTCGTACACTTCCACCGGGCACACATCCACACATTCGCTGTCGCCCGTGCACTTTTCATGATCAACCGTTACGTTCCAGGCCATGGTCTTCCTCCATTGGGTTGCGGGTAGTTTTTACACCATGTTGTTTTTATTTGAAAAATAAAAACTAACCATTCGCTTGCTTCTTTGCTGATAGCCGCCGACCCAGCCCCTGTCAAGTGCAGAATGCATCCCGGCCCAAACTAGCCTGGATATTGCGCCAATGCCGGCATACTCCCTGTTTTTACATCGTAAAACAGGATTTGTACTATGTGTTGTCGAGCATTGCTCATCGGCAAATTGTAAAAAGCTCTTTTCTGGTACACGCTCAAAACATGAAGCGGATTTTGAGCCAGGTCTTGGCGGGAAAGCCGCTGTACGCCTCCACCGCCTCCTGCCTTGCCCGGCCCGCCCGCAACTGGCCCGGAGCGCTTTTTTGCGCTTGCCGCCGGCGCCTTGCGGAGCTACAAGATGTGCATACTGGAGGCAACATGCCGGACAATTCATTCTTGCTGGCCGAAATCGGGGCGCTGCGCACGCCGGACCCGGCCCTGACGGCCAGGGCCCAGGACAGGCTCGACGCATTGACCAAACCGCGCGGCAGCCTGGGGCGTCTGGAAGAGATCGCCAGCAAGCTCTTTGCCATTCAAGGTGGCGGCCCGCTTCAGACCCGGCCGGCGCGCGTCTATACCATTGCCGGGGACCACGGCGTTGTGGCCGAGGGCGTGGCCTCAAGCCCGCAGGAAGTCACCCGCCTGATGCTGCAAAATTTCCTGCGCGGCGGCGCGGGCATCAACGCCCTGTGCGCGGCGGCCGGAGCGGAACTGCGCGTGGTTGACGCCGGAACAATGGGGCCGGAGTTCGCGCCGCATCCCCTGTTGATCAGGGCGAAAATAGCGCCGGGCACGCGTAATATCGCCCAGGGCCCGGCCATGAGCAAAAAGGAGTGCCTGGCCGCCCTGGCTCTTGGCCTGCGCCTTGCCGAAGAGGCGCGCGCCGATGGAGTGCGTGTGCTTGGCACCGGCGAAATGGGCATCGGCAACACCACGCCTTCCAGCGCCCTGTTCTGCGCCTGCATGGGCTTTTCCCCCGCCGAAATGACCGGTGCCGGGGCCGGCCTCTCTCCGGCCGGGCTTGCGCACAAAAAAGAAGTCATCACTCGCAGCCTTTCTGTCAATGCCGGCGCCTTGCGCACGGGCGATCCCATCGATCTGCTGGCGGCCCTGGGCGGATTTGAAATAGCCGCCCTGACCGGGCTGATCATCGGCGGCACCGCCCGGCGCATGGCCGTGGTCATCGACGGCTTTATATCCACAGCCGCCTTTGTGCTGGCGCAAAGCCTGGCTCCGGCAGTGCGCTCCTGCTGCTTTTTCAGCCACTGTTCCGCCGAGACCGGGCACGGCAAGGTGCTCGAGCGGCTCGGGGAAAAAGCCCTGCTGGACCTCGGCCTCAGGCTGGGCGAAGGCACGGGCGCGGCCCTGGGCATGCAACTGCTGGAGGCCTCGGCCCGCATGTTCAACGAAATGGCCAGTTTTGACGATGCGGGGATCTGCCTGGACCCCGTGTGAACAGGCTCCGCTTGCTAATTTCCCTTGAAAGCTCGCTGCGCCTGGCAGGACCGGTCGCTTTGCGCCGCACGGCCCTTGCGCCCCCAATCAGACAGGAGCCATGATGCATACCGAAAGCCCGAACCAGGAAAACACGCTGGCCGTGGTTATTCCCGCTTACAACGCTGCCGCGTACATGCGCGGCCTGCTCACGCGGATCATGAGCAACAAGCGGGTAAGCGAGGTAATCGTGGTGGACGACTGCTCCACCGACCCTACGGCCAAAATCGCGGCGCGCTTTGCCGCTCAGGACCCCAGGATCCGTCTTGTCAGCCAGCCGCGCAATCTTGGCGCGGGCGCGGCCAGAAATCGCGGACTGCTGGAGGTACGCGCCGAGTACTGCATTTTTCTTGACGCCGACGACCGGCTTGAGGAACAGGCTCTGGACAAGGCCATGGCCGCTCTGGACGAAGAACCGGCGGACTTTCTGGTCTTCAAGTGGTTCTATACCGACAGTGAGGGCAGGGCGCGGGCGATACGCATGTACGGCCAGGACGAGGAGATCTGGGATGAGATCGTCGGCGCGCGGCGCGTGCTGCGCTGCCAGACCATCGAGCACCAGAATATCACGCGCACGGCGAATTTTCCCTGGAACAAGATATACCGCACACGCTTTTTACGCGAAAAGCGGATCCGCTTTTCAGAAACTTTCGTGCACAACGACAACCTGGCCCACTGGATGTCATACTCCCTGTGCGACTCCTTCACCCTGTTCAACCACTATTGCATCGGGCACAAGGAAGATCGCAGCTACGGCCAGTTGACCCAGGTCTGGGACTGGCGCAGGATGCAGATTTTTGACGTGTTCATGGAGATAGACAGCTTCATGCTCGGGTTGCCGCAAGAGCTGCATGCCCTCTATGTGCACTTTACCCTCTACAAACACCAGATGCTCTACTGGATCGGGCAGCATATAAGCGATGAAACCCTGCCCGTGTTCGCGGCCAAGGCGGCCCTGGCCTTTGCCAATGTGGACTCCCTGCTCTTTTTCCGCCTGCTTACGGTCAACGCCATGGACGCCAGGGACATCTACGACATCCGCTTTGACCCGCACCGCTTTTTTGCCGAGCTTAGAGCCAGGGCTCGTTAGCCCCGGCCGCCTGAGACATGGCCTGAATCAGCCCTCTTCGGGCCGCGCTTGGCAGCTGGCCAGTTCTTCCAGAAGCATATCGCCCACCCCGGGCCAGAAAAGCATGGTAAAGTGGCCTGTCCGCGGTGTGATGCGCAGCTTCCAGCCGCCGTCAGGGGGCAGGGGCGGCACCAGGCCGACGCTGGGGAGCACGGCCTCATCCGTAGGGCTGGCCAGGGCCGTGCGCAACAGCCCCGCGCCCTCGTCGCGCATCCGGGCTTCGGCGGCGCGCAGTTCAAGGATCAGCGAGGCCGTGGGCCTGATGCTCTGGCCTGTTCTGCCCGGGGCGAGGGCGGCCATCTTGCTGCCCTGATGCGGTGTACTCAGAGTAACAAGCCCGCCGCATCTTGCGCTGTTGCCCTCGGCCATAAGCCAGCGCCGCACCAGAAGACCGCCCAGGCTGTGGCATACGAACAAGGGCCGTCGCCCGTCCGCCGCATCGCGCACCAGGCGCACATGCGCGTCCAGCCCTTCCATAATCTTCTCAAGGGGAACGAAAAAACTGCTGTAAGAAAAGGTGGAAACCCGGTATCCGGCCTTTTCCAGCCTGCGTGCGATGTAGAGCCAGACAGCGGCGTTGTTGTTCAGGCCGTGGACCAGGATCACGGGCGGCAGGCCCGCTTTTTCCCCTTTTGCGGCCCGGCCCGGTTTTCTTCTGATAAAGGGAGCGAAGGGGAAAAGTCCGACGCAGAGAAAATAGCCCCCGAGGCAGGCGAAATACATGCGCAGGCAGACCACAAGGCCGGGGCGCGGCGAAGGTATGCGGGCGTCGGGGGTATTGAGGGTTTCGTACCAGTATATGAGGTTGCTGCACAGGGCAAAGAGGAAAAAGCCCGCAACGGTGAGGCTGAACAGCACAAGCAGTGTGGTGGACATGATGCGCCCCTTGGAGATATCAATATAGAGCAATTAACGCTGCAAATGATCTTTTCACGGCATTTGTTTTCATAGCAAATCACCCACACCACAGGCAATACAGAAAGGAGCCCCCCATGAACCGAAAATCCTGCATGAACCTATGGCCCCGGTTGCGGGCAGGCCTGCCAGCCCTGCTGCTCGGCCTGTGCCTCGGCTGCTTTTTCGCTCCCGCCGCCCTTATGGCCGCAGCCCCTGGCGCCGATGCGCCGGAGCTGGTCTGGCAGGCCGACGGCTTCTTCGCCCGGGCCTTTCAGGACCGCCCCGGCTCCATGGCCGCAAAGCTGTTCAGCGGCCCGGCCAGCGCCGAGGAGCGCGCCGCCTATTTTGTCGACGGCAGCGCGCCCTCGTCCATTTCCGTCTTTTCCCTCACTACCCCGGACGGGCTGATCCTTTTTGACGCCGGCTTTGGCGATCTGCAGCCCCCCTATCGGGGCGGCATGTCGGATCTGGTGGCTCGCGGCCTTTTTCCCGTGCACCGCTATGAATACGTTTTTATGACCCATATGCACATGGACCATGCCGGCGGGCTTTTGCGCGAAGGCAAACGCGTTTTCCCCAAGGCCAAGATCCTGGTCAGCAAGCCGGAACTCGATTACTGGCTCGAACTTGCGCGCACGAAGCCGGACAACGCCAACGCCGCCCTGGTCAAACGGGTGGTCGAGGCCTATGGCGAGGACCTGCTCGCGCCCTTCAGCTTTGGCGATACGCTGCCCGGCGGCATCGAGGCCATTGACGCATCCGGGCACACGCCGGGGCATACGGTCTTTCTTGTCCGGGGCAAGGAGGATGGTAAGGAAAAGGCCCTGCTCATTCTGGGCGATCTGCTGCACGCGGCCGCCCTGCAATTCCCCCTGCCGGACGAATGCGCGAGCTACGACATTGATGCGCCAATGGCGGCAAAGACGCGCAAACGCATTCTGGACATGGCGGCGGAACAGAACATGGACGTCGCGGGCATGCATATCCCCTTTCCCGGCGCCGGCCAGGTAAGCAAGGACGGCAAAGGCTACAAGTTCACGCCGAACAAATAGAGCAAATACATTTTCCAAAGTAAATTGGGCATGAAAGAACCCCTGAACCGGGACGAGGCAAAGGCCCGGGTTCAGGGGTTCTATACCCGCGCAGCAAGGCCGTATTTACGGCGCACAGCGCCAGCCCGCTGCCGCCGCCCCTTGCGGCAAGGTGCAAGGGGCAAGCGTTCTTTTCCGGGGCTTGAGGCCGTCAGCCAACGGCGCAAGAACCCGGACCGAAATTACTGTCCTCATCCCCGGAGCATTCCGGATTTGAAATGCTCGCGGGGCTTGTCTTCAAAACTTTAGCGCCAAACGCTTTGCCGACCGTAACCCGGCCGGTCGCGGCGCCTGTTCCCTACCCTCAGTTGGCCTGCTTGCGGATAAAGGACGGTGTCTCAAACTCGTCCTCCTCGAAGATGAAGTCATCTTCGCCGGGATTATGGCTGCTCATCCTGCCCGTGGGCGGGGGCGGCGGCGCGGCGGCCGGTTTTCTCAGATAGGTGGGCACATTATAATTGGTGGTCTGCCCGCCGCCACGGTTGGCAAAGGCCCGCTGCAGATTTTCATCCACGGTGTTCAGGCCCTGCGGCGTCCCGGGAGCGGCCGGGGTTCCGGCAAGGCCGGGACCGCCCCCCGGCCTGCCCGGGCCGGTGGGAGGGCCGGGCATGGTCAGGGGCGGAGCGGCCGGGGCCATGCCCGCCGCTGCCGGACGAAGGGGTGAAACATTGGCCGCCTTGGGCAAGGAAGCGCCGGTACCGTTCTGGCTGTCTATGCCGGTGGCGATTACGGTGATGCGCATTTCATCGCCGATGCTTTCGTCGCACACGGTGCCGAAAATGACGTGCACGTCCTCGTGCGCGGCTTCGGAAACAATGCTTGCGGCTTCGGATACCTCGTCGATGCCAAGGTCCGGACCGCAGGTGATATTCATGAGCACCTGGCGCGCGCCGTCAATGGACACGCCTTCGAGCAGCGGGCTGGTGATGGCCTTCATGGCCGCTTCACGGGCGCGCGATTCGCCGTTGGCGATGCCTGTGCCCATCATGGCAAGGCCGGACTCGCTCATGACCGTGCGCACGTCGGCAAAGTCAAGGTTTATGAGCCCGGTGACCAGGATGAGATCGGAGATGCTTTTGACCGCGTAGTACAGAACCTGGTCGGCTTTTTTGAGCATTTCGATGAAGGTGGCCTTTTTGGGCGCAAGCTGCAGCAGGCGATCATTGGGGATGGTGATCAGGCTGTCCACATGCTTGCGGAACTCCTCAATGCCCCCGGTGGCCGATTCCAGACGCTTTTTGCCTTCAAAGAAAAAGGGCTTGGTGGCGACGCCCACGGTGAGGATGCCCAGATCCTTGGCCGCCTTGGCGATGACCGGCGCCGCGCCCGTGCCCGTGCCGCCGCCCATGCCGGCGGTGACAAAGACCATGTCCGCATCGCGGATGTAGTCCACGATCTGGTCCAGGCTTTCCAGAGCGGCTTCACAGCCCACGCGCGGGTTGGCGCCAGCACCGAGCCCCTTGGTCAGCTTGGCGCCGATCTGTATTTTGTGCTCCGCCAGCGAACGACGCAGGGCCTGCACGTCTGTATTGGCCGAAATAAAGGTCACTCCCTGCAACGCGGATTCAATCATGTTGTTCACAGCGTTGCCGCCGCCGCCGCCTACGCCCACGACCTTGATTTTCGCGGTTGCCGCCGCTGAAAAATCATCGCCCCCGGAAGGGTCAAATTCAAATTCCAGTGCCATCTGCCTCTCTCCTTGCCTCTTGAAAGCCGACCGGGTTCCAATGTTACCGCAGTCAACCCTCCTTGCCAATTTCAAAATCCCGGGATATCCGTCCGCTTTTGCATTCCGGATATAGCTATATAAACGTACTGTAACTCCTTATGGGGTATTGCGCTACATGCCGCGTGAACATTCCGGCATCTGCGCATGGAATGCGGACCCTTTGCCTGTCCCTGAGCCTTTTATCTGCTCCCAGGATTTGTCCTCAAATCCCTGCCCCGAAATGCTTGCAGGCGAGCTTTACTCGCCGTTAAGCAAGCATTTCAACTGCTCTAGGACACGTCCACAAACCATTTTTTCATGCGCGACAGAACGCGATCAAAGACGTTTTCGTCCCGGATGCGGAACTTGCGTTCGCCGCCCTCCTTCTCCGCGCCGTAGCACAAAAGGCCTACGGCGGTTGCGTATTTGGGGCTGTTCACCACGTCTTTCAGTCCGCCCACATTGCGCGGATAGCCGATGCGCGTGGGCAGGTTGAATATCTGTTCGCCCAGTTCCTGGCAGCCGTCGATCAAAGCGCTGCCCCCGGTGAGCACGACGCCGGCGCTGATCAGGTGCTTGCAGCCGGAGCGGGTCAGTTCCTGGTCCACCAGATCGAGCACTTCTTCCATGCGCGGCTGGCATATTTCGGCCAGGATCAGACGGGAGAGCCGGCGAGGTTCGCGCCCGCCCACGGTGGGCACCTCGATAATCTCGTCCTGGTGCACCAGATCGGCCATGGCGCAGCCGTATCTGACCTTGATGCGCTCGGCGCTGACCATGGGTGTGCGCAGTCCGAAGGCGATGTCGTTGGTCAGATTCTGCCCTCCCAGGGGGAGCACCCCGGTATGTTTGATGGTATCGTTGGCAAAGATGGCTATATCCGTTGTGCCGCCGCCAAGATCCACCAGGGCTATGCCAAGCTCGCGTTCTTCTTCGGTCAGGACGGCCTTGGACGAAGCCAGGGCTTCAAGCACGATATCCGACACATCAAGGCCGCTTCTGTGGCAGGAGCGCACGATATTCTGGGCGCTGGTCACGGCGCCGGTGACGATGTGCACTTTCACTTCCAGGCGTACGCCAGCCATGCCCACGGGGTGTACGATGCCCCGCTGGTCGTCCACTATAAATTCCTGGGGCAGGGTATGTATGACTTCGCGGTCCAGGGGGATGGCGACGGCGCTGGCCGCTTCAAGGGCGCGCTCCACGTCCTTTTGCCCCACTTCGTCGCCTTTGACGGCGATAACCCCGTGGCTGTTGAAACCCTTGATGTGGCTGCCCGCGATGCCCGCGTATACGGAGCGTATCTCGCAGCCGGCCATGAGCTCCGCTTCTTCAAGGGCCTTTTGCACGGACTTGACCGTTTCCTCGATATTGACCACCACGCCCTTGCGCAGCCCGGTGGACGGGCTGGTGCCGATGCCGACGATATCCACGCCGTCTTCGGTCGCCTCGCCCACCACAGCGCATATCTTGGTGGTGCCGATATCCAGCCCTATGATAAGGTCGGACTTTGCCATGCTCTTGTCTCCTGCAATCACGCTCATTACAACACGGATCAAGCTTCCGTGAAATTTTTCCTTTCCGCTCCCGGCCCCTGCCCCCGGTCGGAGGGGGTCGGAGGGGGGAACATTTCCCCCGGCTGGGGCCCGGAGCAGCGCTCCGGCCTCAGCCTCCGGCCAGTACGGACGGCGCCGGACTGTGGCGCTCGACCCAGACATTGGCGCCCTGGGCCTTGATCTCCCTGACATCGCCCAACTCGCCCCTGCGGCTGAGGTCCGTCAGGGTAAGCCCGAGGCGCTGCATGTTGGCCAGCCAGTCCTCAAGCCCGATGGACAGCCGAAGATCGCTGCCCTCAACCTCTATCTCCACCCCCCGGGCAGCGGACAGGCGCACCTTGGAGAGGGAGTGCAAATCCAGCGGCAGGCGCGAGCTTTTGAGGCTGCGCACCAGGTGCGGCAGCGCGTTTGCCGCAAGTTCCGCCCCGGGTTCGATGACCAGTTCGGGCAGGTAGGCAAAACCGCGCGCGTCCATGGGCGCTATAATCTCGCCGCGATCATCCGCGTAATGCAGCGCGTTGTCGCGCAAAACCCAGAAGGACGGCGCCTTTTCCAGCAC
>JAJDJN010000169.1 GCA_030267245.1 Desulfovibrio sp. OttesenSCG-928-A18 | reverse complement strand
AAGGGTTTCGGCAAAGACCGGATGCCGATTGTTCCGCCGGGCCATCCAGCTTACCGCGCCTTCAACTCCAGCGCCTTTTCTATGGCGTCTTCAAACAGATCTTTTGACACCGCCCCGCGCACCATCAGGTCATTGACCAGAAAGTACGGCGTACCGGAAATACCGAAACCGTCCGCCTCCTTGCGGTCCTCGTTGAGCTGGTCCTGCACACGCTGGCTGCCGGCTTCGCTCTTCAGTTTTTTGAAATCATAACCGAGGCGGGTGGCCGTTTCCCGTAAAAAGTTTTCCCCTTCGCGCTCAAAGCGCTCCTGTTCAAAAAACAGGACGTCAAAGAACTCCCAGCCCTTTTCAGGATCAAGGTTGAAGGCGGCCAGGGAATACTTGGCCAGACTCTGGGAAAAAGGATCGTCCTTGGGCAACGGTTTGAAGACCAGACGGACGTTGCCCTGGTACTTCTGCATCAACTGGGAGATGGTCTTTTCGGCCGCCAGGCAATAAGGGCAGGTAAAATCGGAATAGGAGACGATGGTTACCGGCGCGGCGGGATTGCCTCGCACGGCCCGGCCCTCGATGTTCGGGTCTTTGGGGTTTTTGGCGTCATATTCCCACTGGGCGAGCATGGCCTTGCGCTTGCGCAGGATGTTGCCCTGCTGCGCCACCTCAAGGACGAACTCGCTGTTCTCCTTGAGGATGTCCAGCACCAGTTCGGGGTTTTCCCGGAGCACCTGGCGAATCTGCTCCCTGAGCATGGCGGTATCGGCCGCTTTAGCGCCATGGGCGGGGTTTTGCCCGTCCATGCAAAGCACAAGGCACAGGGCGGCAAGGGCGCAGCCCAAGGAGCGGAATATGTTCCCGCGCAGGGGGGAGCTTGCTAATGCCCCGCTCCCCGGAAGCGGGCAGTGAAAAACGTTCATGACAGTCTCCTGAAAGTGCCGGCCGCGCCGCGCAAGGCGGGCGCAGGCCGAAGATCAATGGCTCTGGCGTGAAACGGGAGCGGCGAATCCGCTCCCGGGCGGAAAAAGCCTGCCGGGGCTGTTGCGGACAAGCCTCTGCCGCGAAACCGCCTTTTTCCATGCGGCCCTTGTCACAGTATGCCGCTTGCGTGCAGATAGCGCAGCAGGGCCACGCTCCCCATGCCGACGGCCACGGTACCAAAAAAGCTGCGCGTAAGCCAGCCCACAAAAAAGGTCGGAGCCGCGGCAAGGATAAAATAGTTGTCCAGACTGAAAAACAGCTCCCTGCCGCCTTCGGGCTGCCGCTGCAGGAGCAGCTCCGGGGCAAGCAGAGCGGCAAGCACGGCCGGGGGAACCATTTCCAGCCAGCGCATGAAAAGCGGATTCAACTCGCGTGAAGAAAGCAGCAGCAGCGGCGTAACGCGGGGGATATAGGTTACAAGGGCCATGCCGGCAATAAGCAGCAGTTGCTGCAAGGGCAGATAGGGGGTGAAAAGATACTCAGGCATTGTCGGCCCTCCCGGCTCTTGCCCTTTGTTGCGCCTCTTGTTCCGGTCTTAGGTCCGCTTGCGCGTTTTCGTCCTTTTCCTGGCGTCCGGCCGAGCCGTCCATGGGCCAGAACGCGGCCAGCGTGGCCGCAAGCAAGGTCGCCAGCATCACGTTCCACTGATCCATCCCGAGCACGGCAAAAGCAAGGGACAGAGCGGCGGCAACGCACAGGGCCAGCACCCGCCTGGGTATGTGAAAGTGCGGCAGCAGCAAGGCGATGAACATGCCGGGCAGCGCAAAGTCCAGGCCCAGGGGCTTTACGTCGCCAATGGCCGAATCAAAGAGCGCGCCCGCAACGCCGCCGCATACCCAGCCCGCATGGGCGAAGATATTCAGGCCCAGGGTTTCGCCCCTGTTCACCCCGCCAGCGCAAAAGCGCCCGAGATTGGCGGCAAAGGTTTCATCGGTCATCTCGAAACTGAACCAGGATTGCAGGGGTTTCGACCAGCCGCGCAGAAAAGGCGTGAGCGCGGCCGACATCAGCAGATGACGCAGATTCACAATAAAAGTGGTGACGATGATCCCGGAGTTGCCCACGCCGTCGGCCAGCAACTGGGCCGCGATGAGCTGCGCGGACCCCGCGTAGACGAAATAGGACATAAGGCCCACTGTCAGCGGGTTCATGCCCGCTTGCACGGCCAGAACGCCAAAGGCGAAGCCGACGGGCAGATAGCCCAGGATGATGGGTAGCGCGTAGCGCATGCCGCGAAGGAAGTCTTTCATAAGCCCCGGCATCAATGGATGATGTGTAAGAAAAGATGGCCCCGCGCCCGTCAGGCGAGTTCCAGCCCCACCGGGCAGTGATCCGAACCCGTGACTTCGGCGCTTATCCAGGCATCGCGGATCCTGGGCTTCAGCTCTTCGGACACGAAAAAGTAGTCGATCCTCCAGCCAACGTTGCGCTCTCTGGCCCTGGCCCTGAATGACCACCATGAATAGGCCCCGGCCTCGTCCCCGTGCACATGGCGGAAGCTGTCCACATAGCCGTGGCTTATAAAACGGTCCAGCCACTCGCGTTCTATGGGCAGAAAGCCGCTCGTCTTTTCATTTTCCCTGGGCCGCGCGAGGTCAATGGGCCTGTGCGCGGTGTTGAAATCGCCGCAGACCACAATCGGTTTGGACTTGCGCAGCGCCTCGGCATGGGCGAGAAAGGCGTCATAAAAGCCCAGCTTGTAGGCGAGCCGCTCTTCATCCTTCTGCCCGTTGGGAAAGTAGACGTTAAAATAATGAAAATCCGGCAGTTCAAGATGGATCAGGCGCCCTTCGCCCTGGAATGCGGGGTCTGGCAGGTCAAAGTTCACTGCCAGCGGCTGGACGCGTGAAAAAGTGGCCACGCCGGAATAGCCGCGCTTTTTCGCCGCGGAAAACCAGGAGCTGTGGTAGCCGTCCGGGCTTCTGTATTCCTCGGGGACCTGCTCCAACTCGGCTTTTACCTCCTGCAGGCCCACCACGTCGGCCTTTACCCGTTGGAACCAGGACCATTCATCCTTGGCGCACAGAGAACGAAATCCGTTTACATTCCATGAGTATAAATGCATCATTACCTCCACTTCAGGCAGAGGATACGCAGCATGCGGGGAAAAAACAATCCGGTCGGCAGCGGCGATAATCCGCGCGCTGGCGGGCGTGACGCCCCGCCACGGCCTGGGCCCGACGCCAGGGCCAATTGCGGCGACGCCCGGATACGCGCCGCCTTTTCCGGAGCGGGCAAGCTCGGGGCGGGGGTTATTGTTTCGCGGGCGCTGGGCTTTGCGCGCGACATCCTTTTCGCCTTTCTGCTCGGACCGGCCACCGATGCCTTTTTGCTGGCCTTTTCCCTGCCGGCCCTGTTCCGGCGGCTCCAGGCCGAAGGCAGCCTCGGCCTCGGCTACGCCGCCGCCTGTGCCCGCGTCAAGGCCGGCATGCCGCCCGCGAGCGTGCGACCTTTCGCGCGTGCCGTGCTTGGCCGCGCACTGCTCGCCGCCTGCCTTGCCTGTCTTGCGCTCGGCTTTCTGGCCGCTCCGCTTGTGCGGCTGCTCGGCCCCGGGCTGCCGGCACAGGCCGCCGCTGATGCGGCGCTCTGGCTGCGCCTGTGTCTGCCCTATATCCCCCTGTGCCTGTTCTGCGCCCTGGTCGGCGCCCAGGCGGCCCTTGGGGGGGATTTTCGGCCCCAGGCATGGGCTTCGGCCCTGTTCAACAGCCTGCTCATCCTCGCCGCCTGTGCCGCCCTTGCCGTTTCCACGCCCCACGCCCCCTGGCTGCTTTGCGCCGGGGTCATCCTGGCCGGCATGGCCCAGGCCCTGTTTGCCCTTTACTCCATAACGCGCATTGAGCGCGCGGACGCGGCCAGACCCGCTCCATCCGCTCCCCCCGCTCCATCCGCTCCCCCCGCTCCAGCCGGTCCAGCCGCTCCAGCCACCCCAGCTGTCGCCGGGGTGCGCGACGCGGCGCGCGGCTGTCTCAAGGGCCTGCCGGGCGGCGTCATCGGAGCGGCGGCGCATCACCTGCACAGCCTGGCGGCTATTGCCTTCGCTTCATTGATCAGCCCGGGCGCCGGCGGCGCTCTGGCCGGGGCCGGCGGCATCAGCGCCCTGTATTTTGCCGGGCGGCTTATGGAACTGCCCCTGGGCTTCGCTTCCGCCGTTAGCGGCCTGGGCTCGCTGCCGCAACTTGCCCGGCTGGCCGGGGCCGGCCCTGCCGGCGGCGCGGCCTTTGCCCGGACCCTGGCCGCGCATATCCGCTTGAGCGCCTTTTTCAGCCTCCCGGCCGCCGCCGGTCTGTTTTTTCTCGCCCGGCCCCTGTGCGCCGCCCTGTTCGGACACGGGGCTTTCGGGCCGGATTCCGTGTCGCTCTGCGCCGGAGTGCTTGCGGGCTACGCCCCGGCCTTGCCCGCCCTGTGCGCCGCGCGCCCGCTCCTGTCCGCCGCGCACGCTCTGAACCTGGGCGCGCTCCCCCTGCGCGCCAGCCTGGCCGGCCTTTGCACCCTTGTTCTGGTATGCGCTCCGGGCCTGGGCCTGATCCGCGCGGCACAGGGCGGAGCCCTCACCCAGGCCCTTGTCCTGGGGCTGGCTTTGAGCGTCGCGGCCTGGACCACCGCCTGGCTGCTGTACCGCGCCGTTACGGCCTCCTTGCGCCAAAGCGCCGTTTCAAACCCCGACGCGGACGGCGCCTCCCTGGCCCGGCTCCTTGCCCGGTCCCTTGCCCGGCCGCTGCTCGTCTACAGCCTGGCCGCCATGCTCATGGGACTGGGCCTGGCGGCATTAAAAACCATGGCGGCGGCTGCCGGTGAAAACGGCGGCCTGGGCCCGGCCCAGACCCTGTGCCTTAGCGCCGCCTGCGCCATTGCCTGGCCGGCCCTCTTCGCCCTGGCCGGCAATGCGGACGCCCGCTT
>JAJDJN010000168.1 GCA_030267245.1 Desulfovibrio sp. OttesenSCG-928-A18 | reverse complement strand
TTGGGCTTTGCCTGCTCCGTGCCGGAACCGGTGACGCAGGCGCTCAAGCCCAGAGCGAGAAGAAGGGCCAAGAAAAGACTGATGCTGACTTTGCCCCTGATACGGGCAAAGAGGCCGTGCGCGAAGATCATGAAAAGCTCCTTTCCTGATATGGAAGTATTTTTCACTCTCTACATGAAAGCGCGGTCCGATACAAGGATTTTGCCGATTTGAACCAACTCGGACAGAATTTATTTAGAGACAGCCCCGTCATTTCACACTTGAAATGCTCGCAAGGATTTGCCTACAAATCCTGCCCCGTCCGGTTCTTGTTCATGGAACGCAGCAGATAGAGGGCGATGCCGCTCAAAAAGAGCACGGCGCCGCCCAGGGCGAGCCAGAGCATCCATTGCTCCAGTCCCTTTTCTTCCACCGGCGTTGCTTCCACAACCGGCAAGGGCGGAGGAAGAACCGGTTTATCCGGCTCCCGGACGATACGCGCGGGCTGTCCGCCTCCCATGTGCTCCGGCGAAAAAGCGGACACGCTCACCCCATGCCGGCGTCCAAAGGCCAGGGTCCACGGCCCTTCGCCCCTGGCCAGAAAAACTAGTTCGTGCGGCGTAAAATGCAGCCGCATGTCCGGGGCAAAGGCAAAGGGCACGTCGCCTGCGGCCACGAGCTTCCAGTAGCGGCTTCGCCCCTGTCCCGGGCTGACGGACAGGGGCGGGCTTTCAAGAACGGCGCCGTCTTTTTCCATGCGGTACAGGGTGCTTCTGCCGGCGCCGCGCCAGGGGCCGTCAATGCTGTCGGCGCTATGGAGCGTGGCGTCCATGATTTCGGCATGGGGCAGGACGAAACTTGCGGAGCGGGTGGGAAAATGCCCGCCGCAGTCATAGAGCACGGTTTTTTTGTCCGGACTGAGCACCCCGGAGACCAGGCTTTCGCGTTCCGGAGGCGGCTGTTCGCTGCTGTAACGCAAGTGGGCCGTAAAAGAAGCCACCGGCAGTTCGTCGCCGCTGATCTGCAAAAGAAGAAAGCGTTGGGGGCGAGTCGGCAGTGGGATGTTCAGGCGTTCGATGCGCGTATCCCCCTGCGTCATGCGGGCCACAAGCAGGGGGCTGCCCATGTTACGCCAGTTCGTGAGGTCTTCACTGCTTTGCAGGCTGATATGCGACGCGAAGGAGGCGCCCTCCCGGGGCACAATTTCCAGGCTCACAGCGCGCAGATTCTCTCTTGTATAGATGCCGTCAAGGTTTCGCGGCGGGTGTTCGCCCAGCCCCTGTATGGCTTGCAGGTCAAGGAGCAGGGCTTCCGGGCCGCTGCCAGCTTCAGGGGCCCGGCCGTTGCCCGTGTGGATGCGGATGCTCCCGTCGCTGCCCACTTCCACATCGGTCTGCCTGAGCGGCTTGTCGGTTTTTTGCGGTCCGGGCCGCCAGGAGACAAAGCGGATATCGCCATACGCCAGTGTCTTTTCCTTCAGGGCCGGGGCCTGTTCGCGCAGGGTAAAGGGGGCCGGGGTTCCGGAGGCGTCAAAGACGCAGAGGTCCATAAAATCCTTGCGTTGCAGCCGGCTGTATACCTTGTCCGACAGGGGCAGAACCAGCAGCGAGCCCTTGGGGCCGTCAAGGGTCATATGCGCGGCAAAGCTTTGCGCGGTCAGGGCCGGGGGCTGCTCTTCCTGCGGCGCCGGGCTCTGGCGCAAGGCCCGGGACCTTGCCGCCAGGGCGCCGTCAGGGCAGCAGGCGAGCACGATTGCCAGCAGACACAGACAAAGGGGCAGGGTGGAGCGTATACGGCGTTCAGGCATGGTCAGCATCCTTGGTCTCGTTTTTCTCCTCCCGCTGTGCGGATTGGGCGGGCGGCAGGGGGGCGAGAAGGCCGATAAGCAGGAAAACGCCGCCCATCACAAAAAAGGAGATGATGCGAAAGAGCGTGTCCTTGTCGGCAAAATCCAGCAGAAACAGTTTGACCGCGTCGAGCCCCACCAGGCTGGCGCCGGCCACCCAGAGCAGACGCAGGCCCTTTTTGTTGCCCACGATAATGCCGGCCATGCCGCTCAAGCCCCAGAGCACGGTGAGCAGCGACTGGAAGAGGCTCTGGCCCCACACGGCAAACATGGGCACTTCGGCGTAAAATTGCGTGGTTCTGGCAATCACGCTGTGCAGCCAGATAAAGGTCAGGACAATGGTCCCCCGGACAAGCAGCGGCAAAGAAAGCCTCGGGAAGCCCATGTCCAGGGCGCGCAGTTTTTTCTGCCAGAGCAGGAAGAGCGCAATGCACAGGGCCTGTTTCAATTCCAGGGGGTTGAGCAGGGGCAGGTATATGGGCAACGGTCTGGGGCTGCCCTGGCGGAACATGCCGATGACAAACCATGCCGCCAGCAGGGTGAAAAGCACCTGCGGCACTCTGGCAAAAAACACTTCCCTGTCCCGGGCGTCAACAGCGCGCCAGTGCGCCACGGCAATGGACGCGCAGATATAGACCAGGGCGGGAAAGAGCCCGGCGAAACTGATCCAGGCCCGGGAAAGCTCAAGGCCGTGCGCCAGCGCCCTGGACGAACAGGTAAACACCAGCAGCAGTTCCAGCAGTACCACCGTAAGCAGCCAGCCGCGCTGGCGCGGACTGAAGGACGCCTTGCTGTAAAAGAAAAAGGCCGCCGCTCCGGCGGTGAAGAAGAGCCAGCCAAGGCCCTGCAAGCCGCTCAGGAACTGATGGGTGAGCATGGGACGCAAAAGGCTCAGGGTGCTTTCATAGAGCAGTTCCGCGCTCAGTACCGCATGCGCGGCATTAAGGGAAAAAAGGATGAAGAGCACGGAGCCGGGCACTATAGCCCATATGGCCAGATACAACTCGCGAAAATGCAGAAAACGCGCGCCGGCAAAAAAGGCCAGGGCGCTGGCAGCGCTTGAGCAAAAAAGAAAGGCGCCGGGCTCGGACAGCACATGGCGGCTTTCCAGCGCAAGACCGCCGAACCACCAGACAAGACCGAGGATGGCCAGAACGCTTTCCAGAGGGAACGACAAGGCCTCGGGCCAGGGTATGAGGCCGGACCGGGAGTCCTGGTCCGGTGTGAGCATGGCGCGTTGTTTTTTGTCCGCAAAAGCCGAGGCCATAAAAGAAAGGGCAATGATGCAGGTTTCAATAATGGCGTGCTGCTCCGGCTCGAAGCGCAGGGCTTCGGGCAAAAAGGCCAGCATGGCCGCCGCCTGCATGATCAGGGCGGCGATCTTGATCCGCCAGGAGAGGGCGCGGCAGCCGAAAAAGAAGAGCAGGGCGCCTTCCGCGGCCCATACGGCCGAGGTCAGAACGCCGGAATACTCAAGCGGCAGGGCCAGGTTAAGAACCAGAACGCCTGTGGCGAGGTATATTTCGGCCAGCATGCGGATGCGCTCGCCCCAGAGCTTCCAGACCAGGGCGCCGAGAAGGATGAAAAAGACGCCGAAGCCGACAGCGGACAGACTCAGGCCATGGGCCAGCTCCCGCGCGATGTGCCATTGAAAGGCCATGGCGGCAAAGGGAACGCCCAGAGCGAGCAGCATGTCCGGCGGCCGTTTAAAGGAAAATTCCTTCTTGTGCACGCTGATCAGGCTGATCAGCAGGAATATGGCCATAAAGCCCAGCAAAAACGGTTCTATTTTGGGGAACATGGCCGCTTCATAGACATACAACCCCCAGGTGGCCATTACGCCGAAGGTGCAGCCGGCGCCCACAAGATTCAGCCAGCGCCAGAGGCGGAAGCGGCAGATGGCGAGCAGTCCCAGATTCAAAAGGGTGTAATAGGAGAACAGGGCCACATAGTCCCCGCTGCCCGAAGAAAGCAGGATGGGCGCGGCAAAACCGCCGAAAAAGCCGAAAATCGCCAGCACTTCGGCTGACTGGAGCAGGGCCAGGGCCACCGCCGGGATGATGAGCAGGGTCATGATCACCAGGGCGGCCACGGGCGGCAGCAGCGTGGTCAGCTTTGCCGCCGCAAAGGCGGAAAGGTAAAGTACGCCGATGCCGCCACCTTGCAGAATCAGGGCATAGACGGTCTTGCGCTTGCGCAGGTGGAGCCCCCCCGCGACCATGGCCATGCCCGCCATGGCGCAGGACGCGATGCGCATCTCCACGCTGAAAAGTTCGGACATGTAGGTGACGAGAAAGGCAAAACCAAGAAGAAGCATGAGCACGCCGCCGGCAACCCAGACATGGCCGCTGTGAAAAAAGGCCTTGATGGGCTTGAGAATTGAACTGGCTAGGATGCCCTGGCCCGTGAAGGCCCCCCAGTCGGCCCGGGGCGCGGCGGCAGAGGTCTCTGCCCCTGTCCCTGCCTGGTCCTGCGCTGTGTATGCATATTCAAAGCTCTCCGCAGGCGGTATATAGGGCGGCGGCGGCGGGGCGGGCATGGTCAGGGATTGTTCGGGCTGTTCCGCCTGTTCTGGCTGTCCGGGCAAGGGCGGCGCGGCGGACGCGGCCGGTTCAAGCTCGCGCTCCTCCTGTTCCAGGGATTCTATATAAGCATTGACCAGATCGGGCAGTTCCGGGGGAGCCGGGGCCTGCGCCGGGGCTTCTGCCACAGCCCGGGCCCGCTCCTCTTCCACACTTGCTTCCCGGACTGTGGGCGGGGCGGCCTGGGCCGGACGCGCGCTTTTTGCCGGCCTGCTGGCTTGGGTCCGGGGCTGGACTTCAGCCTTGCGAGCCGTGAGCTCCATATCCTCCGCTTTTGTCCGCTCTTTGGTCTGTTGCGCCACAATGCCCCGCAGACGCCACAGTTCTTCAAGAAGGGTGCTGCTGATTTGGTGCAGGTCTGTTTTCAGTTCACGCAGGTTGCGGCTGAGGAGGGAGAGCCGCATGACAACATAGAGCGCGAAGCCAGCTATGGCCAGAAAAGTGAGTTCAAACACGGTGCCTCCCGGGTCATGGGGTCCAGC
>JAJDJN010000167.1 GCA_030267245.1 Desulfovibrio sp. OttesenSCG-928-A18 | reverse complement strand
GTAGGCAAGGGCTTCGCCGGATAGTCCCAGGAGGGCGGCGACGTAGCTTTCAGGGTCAAAGGGCCGCAGGTCTTCCATTTTTTCGCCAAGACCGATGAAAGAGATGGGGATGCCGAACTGCATGGCCGCAGCCACGGCAATACCGCCTTTGGCCGTGCCGTCCAGCTTGGTGAGGATCAACTCGTCAATCTGCACCGCCTCGTTGAACAGCTTGACCTGGGAAAGGGCGTTCTGGCCCGTGGTCGCGTCAAGCACCAGGATGGTGCGGTGCGGCGCACCCGGATGCCGTTTGCCCAGAACCCGCGCCACCTTGGTCAGCTCCTCCATCAGGTTGGTCTTGGTCTGCAAACGGCCGGCCGTATCCACAAAAACAGTGTCAAAGTTCTCGGTAACCGCCTTGTCAATGGCTTCGTAGGCCACTGCCGCCGGGTCGGCCCCGTGGCCCTTGGCATAAAACCCCGCCCCGGCCCGCCGCGCCCAGATTTCCAACTGTTCGGTGGCCGCGGCCCGGAAAGTATCGCCCGCCACAAGCAGAGCCCGTTTGCCCTGCAGCACGGCGCGATGGCAGAGCTTGGCAATGGTGGTTGTCTTGCCAACGCCGTTGACCCCGATCATCAGGATGACCTCGGGCGGATTGACCACGCTTATCCGGCGCACGGGCTTGAACAGTTCCAGGATCTCCTCGCGCATGGCGTCCCGAAGCCTGGAGGTTTCGCTGATCCCTTCCGCTGTGGCCCGTCTGCGCAAGCACTCGGCCAGCCCGTGCGCGGTCTCAAAACCCACGTCGGCCATGACCAGAGTCTCTTCCAGCTCTTCCCAGAAAGATTCGTCCACCGCCCGGCCGGAAAGAAACAGGGCGTTCAAGTTGCGCGAAATCTGCTCCCGCGTTTTTTCCAGCCCCACGGCCAGCTTGAGCATCAGACGGCTGCGTTCGTCTTCCTCGTCTTCAAGATCCAGAGCCAGGGCCAGGCGGTACTGCAACTCGGACTTGAAATCATCAAGATGCTCATATTCCATGTCTTCAAGCCAGTGCCGGAATGTGCCGATAAAGGCGCTGATCTCGGACTCCGGGGCTTCAAGGGACTTCAGCAAAAAGCGTATGCGCTGCCAGAGCAGCTCATCGGCACGCGTCACGCCCGCAAGCGTGACGGCCAGCCAGGCCGACAGACGCGGCTCAGCCTGGCGAAGGGCCAGGGCCATGGCTGTTTCTTCAGGGCTGATCGCCGTGCCCGGCGCTTCCGGACGGGGCGCTGCGGTCGGACGCTCCGCCGGCTCCTGCAGAATCCGACCTTGCGACTGCGCGGCATCGGCGGGCGGCGCAAGGGGCGCGTCCGCCGTTTTTTCGCTGTCTGAACGGAAGATATTACGGATAGATGAAAAGAACCCCATGCGCGCCTCTCGGGAAAAAAACAGGAGAACATGCCGGCCGGATCGCCGGATGCAGGGGGAGTGGAGCAAATTTAGCCGGAAAAGACAAGACAGAAAAACAGACCGGCAAGGGCCGTGGCCCCCTCAGTCAAAGTAGCGTGAGCCCCGTTCAGTCAAATGGGCGTGAGCCCCGTTCGGTCAAAATAGCGTGAACCCCTTTGAAGTTCCTGCCGGCGGCTCCGCCCGGAATCCGCCTTTCTGACCAGAGAACAAAAAGCCCTATAAATCAGCGTTATCGCAACCGACCCTAGTTTCCGCCCAGGGCGCAGGAATCACAGATGCCCGCGAATTCCACGGTGATTTCATCAATGGTAAAGCCGGGAGCATACACTCCGGAAAGGGCGGGCTCGCGTACCGGCGACATGACATCCCCCACCCTGCCGCAGACGCGGCAGCGCACATGCTGGTGCGGCGCGGGGTTGCCGTCAAAGCGTTTTTGCGCGCCGGCCCTGTCAAGACGCAGAATTTCGCCCGAACTGGCCAGAAGCTCCAGGTTCCGGTACACGGTTCCCAGACTGATGCGCGGCAGCTTGAGCCGGACCATGCCGTAAATTTCATCGGCAGTGGGGTGACTCGTCACACTACGCAAGGCTTCGAGGATCACTGCCCTTTGTTTCGTCATTCTTGTTTGTGACATGACAACCTCTTATAATTTTCTTAACAAGACTTATTACTATAAAAGGGCTTAGTCAAGGCCGTAAGCCCTTGCCGCTACGGCGCGGGCGCAAAAAATAATCAAATTATCATGCCAAAAAAACTTGACAGGCAGAGCGGCTGCGGCTAATCGTTAATCCATGAATACGCACGAAACCCTCTGCAACACAATTCAGTGGTGGTGGCCCTGTTAACAAGGGCCGTGGGGTTTGTGCGCGCAAGTGACCGGAAAACGGTCGTATCAAGCACAGTACATGCAATCGCGGCAGTGAAAACTGACCGCGTTTTTTTTTGTCCGTTTCACTGCCGCCCCAAAAAGGCCGAGGCGGCATACCTGAAAGGCCCAAGCGTTGCCGGGCGTGCCCGGAATGCGGGGAGGCCGTGCAAGAACCCGGTTTGGACAAAGGGCCGGCCATGCACCCGAAGGTAGGGCGACAGAAACGGACCGCGCGGCAGCGCGGAGCCGGAGAACAACAAGGACCGGCGTGCCGGCGGACAACAGGAGAAGGACATGAAAAGCACAAGCGCGGAGCTTCTTGAAAAGCGGACGAATCTTGCGGAAAACGAAACGGCCGCCCCCGGCCCCCTGTCAGGCTTGCGGCGCCCGGCGGCCGAAGCGGGCGACGGCTCCGCGCCGGCCCCGCTTGCCGCCATTCCGGGCAGCGAACCGGATGAGCAAGGTTTTTTCGGACCCCATGGCGGATGCTTTGTTCCGCCCTCCCTTGCCCCGGTGCTGCGGGAACTCGCCGTCGCTTACGCCAGGTACAGGCATGATCCGGAATTCCTGACGGAACTGCAATATTATCTCAAAAACTACGCCGGCCGGCAGACCCCGCTCTACCGCTGCGAAAAGCTCAGCAAGGAACTGGGGGGAGCGGCCATATATCTGAAGCGCGAGGACCTCAACCACCTGGGCGCCCACAAGGTCAACAACACTCTGGGGCAGATTCTCCTGGCCAGACGCATGGGCAAAAAAAGGATCATCGCCGAAACGGGGGCCGGTTCGCACGGCGTTGCCGCAGCCGCCGTGGCCGCCCTCATGGGCATGGAGTGCGCTGTGTACATGGGTGAGGAGGATATGAAACGCCAGGCCCCCAATGTCATGCGCATGCGCATGATGGGCGCGCGGGTGGTCTGCGTGCTTGAAGGCCAGCGCACCCTCAAGGAAGCCGTGGACGCGGCCATCGCCGCCTGGGCCGAGGACCCCGAAAGCTTCTATCTGCTCGGCTCCGCTGTCGGGCCGCACCCGTATCCGCTCATGGTGCGCGATTTTCAATCGGTCATCGGCAGGGAAACACGCGAGCAAAGCCTTGAAGAACAGGGCCGGCTGCCCGACGCCTGCATCGCCTGCGTCGGCGGCGGCTCCAACTCCATAGGCATGTTCCACCCCTTCATCAAAGAAGCCCAGGTCCGCCTTATCGGCGTGGAACCCGGCGGCCGGGGCAGCAATCCGGGCGATCACGCCGCCACCATGACCTACGGCACGCCAGGGGTGGTGCACGGATTTTCATCCTATCTTCTGCAGGACGAGAAGGGCCAGGTCGCTCCCGTGTACTCCATTTCCGCCGGCCTGGATTACCCCGGAGTGGGGCCTGAACATGCCCTGCTTAAGGACGCCGGGCGCGCGGAATACGTTGTGGCCAGCGATGCCGAGGCGGTGGAAGCCTTTTTCCGCCTGAGCAGGTCCGAAGGGATCATTCCCGCCCTGGAATCCTCCCATGCCCTGGCCCATGCCCTGAAGCTGGCTCCGACCATGCGCCGGGATCAGTTTATTGTGGTCTGCCTGTCCGGCCGTGGCGACAAGGACCTTGCGGAAATGGAAGCATACATGCCGTGCGCATAGCAGGTATGCGGCCAGGAGGGGCAGACGGCGCCGCGCCCCTTGCCGGGATGTCGAAGGGGCGCCGCCCCTTTGCCCGCCTGGGGCTTTTTGCCCGCGCTATATTCCGGCCGGCGGCGCGGCCGGGCATCGTGATTTTTGCGCTCTGCTTCATTGCAACAGCGTCAGTGGCCGGGCAGGGGCCGCGCGGCATTACGGATGACGCGGGGCAGTCCGTTACCCTGCCCGGACCGGCCAGGCGTATCGTGCCCCTGTATTCCGCCCTTGCGCAAATCCTGACCGAACTTGGAGCGGGGGAGCGCATTGTGGCCAGAACCGCGGCCGATACCGTTCTGCCCGATGAACTGCCGGTGATCGGCACGCATATGCGCCCGAATTTTGAACTCATCGTCGGGCTGCGACCCGATCTTGTGGTGCAGCTCGAGGGGCGCGAAGAGGCCGGGCTTGCCGCCCAGCGCCTGCGCGAACTGGGCATTCCGGTGGCCCGCTTTCGCATTTCTTCTTTTGCCGAGCTTTTCTCCTGCATCGAACGCCTGGGCGTTCTGGCCGGGAAGGAAGAGGCCGCCGCCGCCCTCCTGGCCGGCTTTCGCGCGGATCTGGCGCTGCTGGAAGAGCAGAAGGCCATGTTCGCCCGCCTCGGGCCGCCGCCCACGGTGTTTTTTGAGGTGCGTTACCCCAATCTGCTCGGCGCCGGCGGCGGCAATATGCTGACGGATATCGCAAGGCGCGCCGGAGCCGTAAACTGCCTTGAACAGTACCCGGATCGCCTGGTGCGCCTGAGCGAGGAGCGGCTGATCGCCTTTAACCCGGACATGTATATCGTTCTTGAAGGCCCGATGAACAAGAACCCCCTGCCTGTGAGCGCGCGGCCGCACTTCAGGGGGCTTGACGCGGTGCAGGGTGGCTGCCTGTTCACGGCCAGGGAAGAAATATACTCCAGGCCGGGCGCGGGTAGCATCCGGGCCGCAAGGGAGCTTGCCTTTCTGGTGCATATATGGCTGCT
>JAJDJN010000166.1 GCA_030267245.1 Desulfovibrio sp. OttesenSCG-928-A18 | reverse complement strand
TGGTGGAGGACGACAGCTTTTTGGTCATTACCGGCCCCAACGGGGGCGGAAAGTCCACCCTGGCCAAGGTTATCATGGGTATTCAGCGGCCTTCCTCGGGCAGGATACTGCTGGACGGGGAAGATATAAGCGATCTGGACGTTACGGAGCGCGCAAAGCGCGGCATCGGTTTTGCCTTTCAGCAGCCGGTGCGTTTCAAGGGCTTGCTGGTGCGCGATCTGCTCAGTCTGGCCGCGGGCAAGTCCCTGAATACGGACGAGGCCTGTCGCTATCTATCGGAAGTGGGCATGTGCGCCAATGATTATATCAACCGCGAGCTCAACAACACCCTTTCGGGCGGCGAGCTCAAGCGCATTGAAATAGCCATGCTCATGGCCAGGGGCACCAAGGTGTCGATTTTTGACGAGCCGGAAGCGGGCATCGATCTCTGGAGCTTTCAGAACCTGATCAAGGTATTCAAGAGCATCAGAAAAGCCCAGCGCGGCGCGGCTGTAATCATTTCCCACCAGGAGCGCATCCTTGAGGTGGCGGACGTCATCGTGGTCATCACCCAGGGCAGAATCACCCAGGCCGGCCCGAGGGATGAAGTGCTGCCCGCCCTGGCTGACGGAGCGCGCATTTGTAACATCATTACGGAAAAGGGCCCCTGCTATGAGGAACTGCGCATTTAGGCTCTGCCCGTAAGAGTGCGCGTGTTTTCGGGGAAGGCCGGTGGCTGCTGACACCATGAGCAAATTCATTTTGAAATAGTGTTTTTGCTCTGCAGGGATTTGTCATCAAATCCTTGCCCTGAAATGCTTGTGGGCGGGCTTTGCCCGCTGTTGAGCAAGCATTGCAAAGGTAAACTGCTCTAAACGGATAGCGAGGCAAGAGACATGAATACAACTGTAAAAGACCTGTTCAGCAAGGTTGCCGATATACACGATACGCCCCCCGGGGCTTTTAACCTGCGCGTCAACGGGCGCAGCATAGGCATGGCCAATTCGCCCAATGTGAGCATAGTGCCCAAGGCGGACGGCACCGGCATCGACATCCACGTCAAGGCCGGCACCAGGGGCGAGACCGTGCATATTCCCGTTGCCATAGACAACAGCGGCCTTTCCGAGGTCGTGTACAATGACTTCCATATCGGTGAAGACTGCGAAGACATTCTTATTGTGGCCGGTTGCGGCATCCACAACTGCGGTACGGACGAGTCGCGCCATGACGGCATCCACAGTTTCTACCTCGGCAAGAACGCCAAGGTGACGTACAGGGAGAAGCATTACGGCAGCGGCGGCGGCCAGGGCGGCCGGGTGCTCAATCCGGTGACCAATGTGTTTCTTGAAAGCGGGAGCCACCTGGACATGGAGAGCGTACAGATTGAAGGCGTGGACTCCACCAGGCGGGTGACAAAAGGCGTTCTTGGCGACGACAGCATGTTCACGGTCACGGAAAAGATCATGACCAGCGGCAAGCAGTTCGCCCGCACTGAGTTCATTCTGGATCTTGACGGCAAGGGTTCAAGCGCGCGCGTTGTCTCCCGCTCCGTGGCCAAGGGAGCCTCCCTGCAGGAGTTTATTTCACAGATCAGCGGCAACAACGAGTGCGTCGGACATTCGGAATGCGACGCCATCATCATGGACGAGGCCGTGGTCAAGGCTGTGCCCGAGATTACGGCCAACCACATCGACGCCTCATTGATTCATGAAGCGGCCATTGGCAAAATCGCCGGCGAGCAGCTCACCAAGCTCATGACCCTGGGCCTGACCGCTGCAGAAGCCGAAGCCCAGATCATCAACGGTTTTTTGAAATAGTTCCCCGGAGGGAATGGGTAGCCAGGCTGTAAATCGCGTGAAGCGTCGGGGCTTTTGATCCGCCATTCGGGCCGGGAAAGGTCAAAATTCTGTCGACATGGAGCTTTCTGCCCGGAGGGGCGCGTCAGTTTTATCCTCTGTATTCTCTGACACCCAAGGCTTTTGCGCTGCCGGGTCTTCAAGTCTTCTTTGGCAGGAGATTTGCATGTTTTGGCAGTGACATCATGCGCGGTCGGAGCAGTTTGCCGGATAAAACGCGCGCCCAACGGCTATACAAGGAGGCCCCGATGCTTTTTCTGCTCGGCGGAGACAAAAAAAAGAAAAAAGTGCAGGAACCGGTCATTGAAAATCTTGATCGCGTCCGCGAGATCTTTCTGGCAGGACGTTTTCCCGTTGTGACAACGACGGATCTCGATGAAAACCGCAGGGTATCCAAGGTGCTGGGGCTCGTGGTCTGCCGGGGCTATGATTCGGAACAGACCTTTTTCGGCATGGCCGCAAGGGCTGTGAACAAGGGCGCGCAGGCGATCATCGGCTACCAGGAAAACGTGGCCTTCCATCCCGATGGAAGCAAGTTTTTCACCTGCTACGGCACTGCCGTTCAGTACGAGCATGTGCCCTCCCAAATGCGTCACGCTCTGCCCGAAGGCGTGAGCATGGCCATTTGAAGCGTTGTTGGCCATATTGTGTACCAGAGCGAAATTACTTTGAAAAGTGTATTTTGCTCCGCTGGGGATTTGTCCTCAAATCCCTGGCCCCAGGGGCTGAGGGGGCTTTGCCCCCTCGGGCTCCCCGGGGCGCCTGAGCGCGCGTCAGCGTTCGCTTTTCCATGGCAGCCGCAAAGGAACTTGACCTGAGGCGGCAATGCCGTATCTTCTTGGTCGCACGCGCGGCCTTTTTTTATGGCCCGCCTGTAGTTTTGAAAGGACGCCAGGATATTTATGAGCAAAGATCTCATCATTGTGGAGTCGCCCGCCAAGGTCAAGACCATCCGCAAATTTCTCGGTAACAACTATGCCGTGCAGGCCAGTGTGGGGCATATCCGCGATCTGCCTTCCAAGAGCCTGGGGGTGGATGAAAACAACGATTTTCAGCCGCAGTACGAGGTCATCCCCGGCAAGGAGAAGGTCGTTGCCGAACTGAAAAGCGCGGCGGCCAGAGCGGACAACATCTACCTTGCCCCTGACCCGGATCGCGAAGGCGAAGCCATTGCCTGGCACGTGGCCGCCCTGCTGGAAGACCCAAAGAAGCCCAAGAACATACAGCGGATACAGTTCAACGAAATTACGGCCAGAGCGGTCAGGGAGGCCCTGGCCCACCCGCGTCCGCTCAACGCCAATCTTTTTGACGCCCAGCAGGCCCGCCGCGTCCTCGACCGCCTTGTGGGCTACAAGATTTCGCCCCTGCTCTGGAAAAAGGTCAAGCGCGGCATTTCGGCCGGGCGCGTGCAAAGTGTGGCCCTGCGTCTGCTGGTCGAACGCGACGATGAACGGCGCAGCTTTGTGCCCGAGGAATACTGGCTTTTTCGCGTCTTTCTCTTTTCCGGTCAGGAGCCCGTGTTTCGCGCCGATTTGCACAAGATTGACGGAAAAAAAGCCAGGGTCGGCAGCGAAAAAGAAGCTCTGGCCCTGGAAGAGCGCCTCGGGGGCCGGGGGAGCGAAGCCGGTCCGCAGCCCTTTGTTGTTGAAAGTGTTGAAATAAAGGAGCGCGAGCGTTCCCCGCTGCCCCCCTTTATTACCTCCACCCTGCAGCAGGCTGCCAACCAGCGCCTCGGGTATACGGCCAAAAGAACCATGAGCATCGCCCAGCGCCTGTATGAGGGCGTGGACCTCGGCGATGCCGGAACAACGGCCCTCATCACCTATATGCGTACAGACTCGGTGCGCATAGCCGAAGAGGCCCTGGCCTCGGCCCGGGACTATATTGAATCCACCTGGGGCAAAGAGTATTACCCGCCCAAGACCCGTCGTTTCAAGTCCAAGGGCGGCGCGCAGGACGCGCACGAAGCCATCCGGCCGGTGGATGTGAGCATAAGCCCGGACAGCATCAAGGCCCTGGTGTCTCCGGAGCAGTATCAGCTCTACCGCCTGATCTGGACCCGCTACCTTGCCTCGCAGATGGCCGGCGCCA
The DNA here is from genome assembly GCA_030267245.1 of Desulfovibrio sp. OttesenSCG-928-A18. Taxonomy (GTDB): domain Bacteria; phylum Desulfobacterota; class Desulfovibrionia; order Desulfovibrionales; family Desulfovibrionaceae; genus Frigididesulfovibrio. The sequence continues at coordinate 1,048 of JAJDJN010000166.1, read as the reverse complement.
AGGTGCAGGACACGGTGGTGCTGGCCGGGTGCAACGCCGTGCAGTTCAGGGCCAGGGGCGAGCGGGTGCTTTTTCCCGGTTTTTATGTGCTCAGCCCGCAGAAAAGCGACGATGCGGTGGAGATGCCCGCTCTGGAAAAAGACCAGCAATTACGCCTGGAAAAGCTGGAAAAAGAGCAAAAATTCACCCAGCCGCCCCCGAGCTATACCGAGGCCTCGCTGGTGCGCGAACTGGAAGAAAAAGGCATAGGCCGGCCGTCCACCTATGCCAGCATCATTGCCACGCTTCTGGACCGCGAATATGCCGAACTCAAGGAAAAGCACTTTTCGGTCACGGACCTCGGGCGCGTGGTCTGCCAGCTTCTGACCGCCAATTTTCAGGAGCTCATGGACGTGGGCTTCACCGCCCAGATGGAGGCCTCGCTGGACAAGGTGGCTGACGGCGAACAGGACTGGGTCGATCTTTTGCGTCATTTTGCCAGCGGCTTCAACCCCACCCTTGAGCGGGCCGCAAAGAGCATGGATTCCGTAAAAGGCGGGCTGCCGTCGGATGTGCCCTGCCCGGACTGCGGCAAGGCCACGCTCATCCGTTTTGGCAAAGCGGGCCCCTTTCTCGCCTGCTCCGGTTACCCGGACTGCCGCTTCACCAGCAATTTCACCCGCGACGAAAACGGACGCGTACAGATTGCCGAGCGCGAGCAAGCGCCGGTTATCGGCAAATGCCCGGACTGCGGCGCCGACCTGGTGGTCAAAAAGGCGCGTACCGGCAGCCGCTTTATCGCCTGTACCGGCTATCCGGGATGCACCCACGCCGAGCCCTATTCCACGGGCGTGCCCTGTCCGGCCTGTGCCGAGGGCATGCTGGTGGAAAAAAGCTCCAAACGCGGCAAGATTTTTTACGCCTGCAACCAATATCCCCGCTGCGACTACGCCATGTGGGATGAACCCGTACAAGGCCGCTGCCCCAACTGCGATTCCCCGGTGCTGGCCCGCAAAAAGCCCAGAGGCGGCGGCAGGGCCTACGTGGGTTGCCCGCAAAAAGGCTGCGG
>JAJDJN010000165.1 GCA_030267245.1 Desulfovibrio sp. OttesenSCG-928-A18 | reverse complement strand
TCCTCAAGCTTTTCCCGCACCCAGTCCCTGTCTATCACCACGGTTTCGCCGCCGCGTTCCGGGGCGTCAAAGGACAGGTCGGACAGAATCTTCTCCATTATGGTATAAAGCCTGCGCGCTCCGATGTTTTCCGTCTGCCGGTTCGTCTGTTCGGCGAAAAGCGCCACTTCTTCCAGGGCCTCCTCGGTGAACTCCAGGCGCAGGTCCTCGGTGCCCATCAGCGCGGCATACTGCACGGTCAACGCGTTGTGCGGCTCCTTGAGGATGCGCAGGAACTCCTCCTTGCCCAGGGCCGAGAGCTCCACGCGCAAGGGAAAACGCCCCTGCAACTCGGGGATCAGGTCCGCCGGCTTTGCCACATGAAAGGCCCCGGCCGCGATAAAAAGAACGTGATCCGTGCGCACCATGCCGTACTTGGTGGTCACGACGCTCCCCTCGACAACGGGCAGCAGGTCGCGCTGCACCCCCTCGCGCGAGACGTCCACGCCCCCGCGTCCCGCCTGCGCTGGGATGGCCACCTTGTCAATCTCATCAATAAAAATAATGCCGGTCTGCTCGACCCGCTCCCGGGCGCGCTCGATCACCGCGTCATGGTCGATGAGCCGTTCGGCCTCTTCCTGCACAAGAATCTCGTAAGCTTCCTGCACCTTGAACTTGCGGCGTTTTTTCTTGCCCGGGAACATGCGCGAAAAGGCGTCCTTGAGCTGCGAGCCCATCTGCTCCATGCCGGGCATGCCCAGCATTTCAACTTGCGGGCCGCCGCCAGACACCTCAACTTCAAGCTCAACCTCCCGATCATCCAGACGCCCGGCCCGCCACATGGCCCGCAGCTTTTCGCGGGTGCCGTCGGCCGGAGCGGACGCGCCAGCGCCGGACGCGGGGGCCGGGCCCAGGGGGATCGGCGTTGCGCCCGCGTCATACATATAATCAACCTTGCCGCCGGCCTGGGGCAGCAGCAGGTCCAGCAGACGGCCCTCGGCGGCTTGTTCGGCCTTTTCGCGCACCAGGACGCGTTCTTCCTCCCGGACCAGGGAAACGCCGATTTCCATGAGGTCGCGCACCATGGATTCCACGTCCCGGCCCACATAGCCCACTTCGGTATACTTGGTGGCCTCAACCTTGATAAAGGGCGAGGCGCAGAGCTTTGCCAGCCGCCGGGCAATCTCCGTCTTGCCCACGCCCGTGGGCCCCATCATGATGATATTCTTGGGCGATACCTCGTCGCGCAGGGCCGGATCAAGCTTCTGCCTGCGCCAGCGGTTGCGCACCGCGATGGCTACCATGCGTTTGGCGTCATTCTGACCGACAATGTATTTGTCGAGTTCCTGCACGATCTCGCGCGGGGTCATGGTTGTCGACATGGACTCGGAGACTCCTTGACAAAGAGGTGAATGGCCGGGGCCATGAAAAAAACAGAATATAAAACTATAGGCACCGCCAGAGCCAAAGGCAAGGGCGGCAGACTCCGCACCAAAATCCATTGAAAAAGGGGTTTCGGTATTTTTCCGAAAACTATTGTTGCTGTAGTGCCTGGCGGAAGGGTGGACTTAGGGCAACGTTAAATAAGTATGCTTAATATTTGAAAAATCACACGAGGGTTTGAACATAAAATAAATTTTAATACACGACTTTCTACACATAATTGTCGGTCGTAATTGGATGGAAGAAGAGGGATTCAAATTGGGCGGGCGCACCCGCTATGAATTAACCCATGTTTCGCACCGGAGGCCAGGAACCCGATCAAACTCTTTCAGGTTATGCGTGATAAGCGTGAAGTCCTGCGCTATGGCTTGAGCGGCAATCAACATGTCCATGCTGCCGATGGGCTTGCCCTGGTGTTCCACCCCCGCTCTGATTTTTCCATAGACAAGAGCCGATTCAGTATCGAACGAGGCTATTTCCAAGGGCAAAAGAAAGGCTTCCAGCGCCAAGGCGTTCTTCTCTCTGGCCGCGCTCTTTTCGACCCAATATTGAAGTTTGGCAACGGTAATCGAGGATATGGCTATATCCCCCGGCACAAACTGCTCAAAGTGCTTACGCACTTCCGGCGGTTTATTCTTGATCATGTAGATGCAAATATTCGTGTCCAGAAGCACGCGCATCAAAAATCCTCCCGGACATCCACAGGCGGTTGAACGCGTTCATCCATGAAATCGGAAGAGAAGAGAAAAAGGGAATCCAGAAGCGTATCCCACGGCTCATTGTACGGCAGAAGCACAACCGCCTTGCCCACGCGCTTGATGGCAACGCTGTCGCCCTCAAAACGAAACTCTTTGGGCAGCCGAACCGCCTGGCTCTTGCCGTTTTGGAATAGTTTGGCCTGCTGCATGACAATCTCCATTGATATATACTTTTAAAATATATCAGAGATCGTTTTGTCAATGGGCCTGCGCAACTGTGCCGGTATTGGGGGCCAGCTATGTCCTCTGCTTTTTCAAGGCAACTTATGCGCTAAACCCGCTCATGGCCTTTTGCCGAAAGCATTTTAGCTGCCCATGCCGCCATTCTCGGCCCGCATTTTCGTAACCAGCTCCGCAACGTCATTTTCCGAGTGTAGTTCGGCCTTTTCCGCTTCGCCTTCCATCTGAAAGAACTCCAATTCTGGAACGGTAATGCGAGGGGAAGGCGTTCACATCAGCCTGCCGCATGGCGTATGTACCCGCACCAATTCGAAAAAACTCTGTCTTGTTCCCAATTTTCAGATTATTCGGGATTATTGCGAAGGCATGCGGATGGCAAAAGGCCGAATCGCGTTGTTATTGCTTGCGATTCGACCTTATGCGGATTTTTGCGGAATAAAAAATGGTGGAGAGGGTGGGCCTATCAAGAAACTCCAATATGCTAAATTAATTGGGTAAAAAACTTGCCTGGATAATTCTCCGGTTTGTTGTCCGTTTCAGGCCCGGTAAATTTGTTCAAAAAAAATATCAAGGATGCATGTTTTCCGCTTTCGGGGTCAGTGGAACGCCGAGCGCCTTGGTGATTTTCATGATGGTCTCAAAGCGGGGCTTTGCACCAGGAGCGAGGCTTTTATAGAGGCTCTCGCGCCCAAGTCCGGTATCCTTGGCAAGCTGAGCAATACCACGGGCTTTTGCAGCGTCTGAAAGAGCGGCAAGGAACACGTCAGGATTTTCATCCTCCATTGCCGCTGCAAGATATTCAGCCATCATCTCTTCGCTGTCGAGATAATCAACAGCGTCAAACTTGCTTACTTTTACCATGATTCAACTCCTCTACTTCGCGCCGTAACTGCTTGGCCCGCTCAATATAGCGCTTTTGCGAACTTTTATCGCCCCGGCAAGCTACCAGTACACCTGATTGCCTTCCTGCCAGAAATAGAGGCGATACCCCGGCCCAAAATGCAGACGCATTTCCGAGACGCCTTCCCCAACCGGAGCGCAATCAACAAAGTTGCCATGCTCCGCAGACCTGACACGGGTAACGATTCTGGCTCTGGCTTTGATGTCCTTGAGCTTCATGAGCCAGTCGGAAAATGTGTCGGTCTGGTGGAAGGTGTTCATGAGAAGGCAGTATCCGTTTGGATACAAAAGTCAAGATAGCTGTTTGACTCTGATCCGGAACACACACTTTCCACAAAATAGAAGCACAAATCGAACCACAAAGCATAAAGCCAAAAAGAAAAAGGGCCGATGTTCGGCCCTTTTATCTTACTCTCTGGCGGAGAAGGCGGAAGCAAAAATAAATGTCACACGCTGAAAATATTAGCAATAAAAATTTACAAAATTTTGTCACCCTAGTTTTTACCCTATCCGGAAGGAGGGCTATAACTGCCGTTTGTGTTTCTGCGTTATAAGAAAATTTACTTACTAAAAACAGTATATTACTATACAATAGAGTCCGTGGGCACCAATCCCGTAAAGGAAGTCAAACAGAATAAAAGCGATAGTTTTTTACAGTATGTTGCCTTTTATGCGCTTGGTTTTTACCCTAATATCGGCATGGGCCCGTTGGGCCGTTCTCGCTCTCTCCCTGGACAAAGATAGTCGAACTTGGGTCGGTTCTCAACGAGTTTGTGGTACGAGGGTGAATCCCAAAGAGGTATTCGAACATAACTTGAAATACTTCCCTTGACTGGCTGTATACTAGTGGATACAGTTGTCCCCATGAAGAACACTCTCAACCGCACTGATATTTTCGCGGCATGGCTACGCGAACTAAAGGACATCAAGGCCAGGGTTCGCATCTTTGCCCGTATGGATGCTGCCAAAGAAGGCAATTTTGGTGATTGTAAGTCAGTAGGTGAAGGCGTCTTTGAGATGCGGATTGACGTCGGGGCCGGATATCGCGTCTATTATGCCCGTGAAGATATTTTCGTTTATCTGCTTCTGGCTGGTGGCGACAAGCGCACACAGGACGCCGACATCAAGTCTGCCAAGAAGATGTGGCAAAAGATTCAAGAGGCACAAAAATGAGTACCATAAAAATCAGTGAATATGATACGGCTGAATTCCTCGACAATGAGGAAGTCATTGCCGAATATCTTGCCGCCGCCATGGAAGATGAAAACCCGGACGTATTTATCGCTGCTCTTGCGACTGTGGCCCGTGCCAGAGGTATGACACAACTTGCCAAAGATTCCGGCTTGAGCAGGGAAAGCCTGTACAAGACGCTATCCCCCGGTGCAAAGCCTCGTTTTGAGACTATCATGAAAATCACCAAGGCGCTTGGCGTTCCCATGCTTCCGGCGGCGGTAAAAGCCGATAGCGGGACTCCCGTCAGCTAGCCGGGTTGAGCCGTATAGGTAGCCCCAAATTTTCTCGCGTTTCATCCGGGTCTGCCGGGCGATATGGCCTCGGCATGGGCAACGGCATGGCTGGAAGTAAAAATGCAGTGGAAGCAGTTCAAGTTGCTGTGGGGGGGGGGAACGTAAAAGCGGCGTGATTCGGTTGTTGCCGATACCGCGCCGCGTATGCACAACTTCAAATTTTGTGCTGGTGCTGCCGTCCCGTGCTCGTAACACCTCGTGAGCTTCG
>JAJDJN010000164.1 GCA_030267245.1 Desulfovibrio sp. OttesenSCG-928-A18 | reverse complement strand
CACGCGCAGGCCGCTGCTGGGCAATATCACGGGCGGCCTGTCCGGTCCGGCCATCAAGCCGGTGGCTCTGCGCTGCGTCTGGCAGGTGAGCCGGGCCGTGTCCATTCCCGTGATCGGCATCGGCGGCATCAGTACGGTGGAGGATGTGCTGGAGTTCATTCTTGCCGGCGCAAGCGCGGTGCAGGTGGGCACGGCCAATTTTTTCAAACCCCGGCACCGCCTTTCGCATTGTCCGGGAGCTTCCGGCCGCCATGGAAAGCTACGGCGTCGGCGCCTGGGACAGCTTCCGGGGCACCCTGCGCACGCATTCGCTTCCTTGATCCGCATTTTGCATGAAGAATCGGGGCCCTGACCCCGCCCAGCGCGGCGCACGCTTAGCCCCCTGCCTGCGCCTGCTTCGCACAGGGCTCGCCCCGTACGAAGCTCATATATGTCTTGTATGCGGCTCTCTTCGCCCGCAACGGGCCTTCCCTGCCAGAGAACAAAAATTCTCATTCATCGGCGTTTCACAAGAATAATTGCGGGTCCAGGGGGGGCTCAGGCCCCCGGATGGGATTCCACAGGGGCGGCGCCCCTGTGGCCCCGGAGATATTTTTGGATCTTGTCCAGGTAATAGTAGTAGACGGGTGTAAAATACAGGGTCAGGATTTGCGATACGAGCAGGCCGCCCACAACGGCGAGGCCCAGGGGCTGGCGCGCTTCCGCGCCGGCGCCGTGCCCCACCGCTATGGGCAGGGTGCCCATGAGCGCGGCCATGGTGGTCATCATAATCGGGCGAAAGCGCACCAGGGCGCCCTGCACGATGGAGTTTTCGGCGTCCAGGCCCATCTTGCGTTGCGCTTCAAGGGCGAAGTCGATCATCATGATGGCGTTTTTCTTCACAATGCCGATGAGCATGATGATGCCCACAAAGCCGTAGATATCCAGGTCTTTGCCGAAGATGAGCAGGGTGGCCAGGGCGCCGACTCCCGCCGAAGGCAGGCCGGAGAGGATGGTCAGCGGGTGGATGAAGCTCTCGTAAAGAATGCCGAGCACGATGTAGATGACCGCGATGGACATGATCAGCAGCAGCCACAGGTTCTGGAACGAGGACTGAAAGGCCTGGGCAGTGCCCTGGAAGCTGGTGCTGATGCCTTCTGACAGGATGCTGTCGGCCAGGCGGCGCACATCCTTCATGGCGCTTTCCAGGGACACCCCTTCGTTCAGGTCAAAGGATATGGTCACCGAGGGCATCTGCCCCAGGTGGTTGACCACCATGGGGCCGACGCCGGTGGATATTTCCACCAGTGTGGACAGGGGCACGAGCATGCCCGAGGGGGCGCGCACGTGCAGCAGATCCAGGGTGCGCGGCTGTTCGCGAAAGCGCGGTTCCAGTTCCAGAATGACCTGATAGTCATTGGTGGGAGCGAGGATGGTGGACACTTCGCGCGTGCCGTAAGAAAGGGACAGGGCCCGTTCGATCTGGTTGGCCGTGATGCCCAGGGCCGAGGCCTTGTCGCGCAGGATGTTGACGCGCACTTCGGGGTTGGAGAGCAAAAGGTCGGTGTTTACGTTCTGCAGCCCCGGCAACATGCGTACCGCGTTATAGAGTTCGGTGGACTGTTCATAGAGCAGGTCCATCTCCGGGCTCTGCATGGTGAAGGGGTACAGGCCCTTGGTGGCCGCGCCGCCGATACGGATGGGCGGCGGCAGCGAGGCGTAGGTACGGATGCCCGGCACCTTGGCGAACTCCTTGCGCAGTTGGTCGAGCACCACGGTGGCATGGGGCCGCTTGTCGCGGTCCACGAGGCGCACGGAGATAAAGCCTTCATGAGTGTAGTTCACCCCGCCGCCGCCGCCGATAACGGACATGTAGCGTTCAATAAGCGGGTTATTCCGCACAATCTCCACCAGCTGGCTTTGGTGCCCTTCCATATTTTTGATGGAGGATCCCTGTTGCGATTCCGTGCGGATGAAGATCATGCCGTTGTCTTCGATGGGCAGAAAGCCCGTGGGCGCGATGAAAAAGAGCCAGCCCGTGAGCCCAAGGACGGCAAAGGAAAAAAGCAGACAGATGCCGCGATGGCGCATCACCGCGCGCAGCGTGCGTTCATAGAAACGCACGGCCGCGTCAAAGGCGCGCTCCGTGGCGCCGTACAGCCCTTCCTGGCGTTTGTTGTGGGCGGTGGGTTTGAGAAAGCGGCTGCACATCATGGGCGTCAGAGTCAGGGACACGAAGCCGGACATGAGAATGGCCACGGCAATGGTGACCGCGAACTCATAAAAGAGCCTGCCCACAACCCCACCCATGAAGAGCACCGGGATGAACACGGCCACCAGCGATATGGTCATTGACAAGATGGTGAAGCCCACTTCAGCGGAGCCGTCAAAGGCGGCCTGCATGGCGCTTTTGCCCATTTCCATATGCCGGACGATGTTTTCCAGCATGACCACCGCGTCATCCACCACAAAGCCCACTGACAGGGTCAGGGCCATGAGCGAAAGGTTGTTCAGCGAAAAGCCGAACATGTACATGAAGGCAAAGGCGCCCACAATGGAAAGGGGCACGGCCAGACTGGGAATGATCGTGGCCGAAAGATTGCGCAAAAATAAAAAGATGACCATGATCACCAGACAGATGGTCAGGAGCATGGTGAACTGGACGTCGGCCACGGATTCGCGGATGCTTTCGGAGCGATCGTAGAGCACCTCGAAATTGATGGCCCCCGGCACCTGCTTGCGCAGTTCGGGCAGGATCCTGCGGATATTGTCCACCAGTTCGACGGTGTTCGCGCCCGGCTGGCGCTCTATGGCCAGGGTAAAGGCGCGTTTGCCGTTGAACCAGGCCGCGCGGCGGTCGTTTTCCACACTGTCGACAACATGGGCGATTTCAGAGAGCCGCACCGGCGCGCCGGCGCGCCAGGCCACGATGAGCGGTTTATACTCCGCCGCCCGCATCAGGCCGCCCGTGCTTTGTACCGTATACTCGCGCACGCGCCCGGTAAGCGAACCCACGGGCTGGTTGGAGTTGCCCTGTTCCAGGGCGTCGGCGATTTCGTCAATGCCGATGCCGCGCGCCGCGACCGCCTCGGGGTCCACCTGCACGCGCACGGCGAATTTCTGCGAACCGTACACGTTGACCTGCGACACGCCGGTGACCATGGAAAGGCGCTGCGCGACAAGGTTTTCCGCGTACTCGCTCACGTCCGAGAGGCGCATGGTCTCTGAATACATGGCCAGATAAAAAACCGGCAACTCCGCCGGGTTCACCTTGCGAAAGCTCGGCGGCGAGGGCAGATCCGTCGGTAATCGGCGCATGGCCGAAGAGATGGCTGTCTGCACGTCCAGGGCGGCCGCGTCAATGTCGCGCTCCAGGGCGAATTGCAGGGTGATGCGCGTGTTGCCCAGGTTGCTGGACGAGATCATGGAATCAAGGCCGGAAATGGTGGAAAACTGCTTTTCCAGCGGCGTCGCCACGGACGCGGCCATGGTTTCCGGGCTCGCCCCCGGGTAGGACACTGTGACCTGGATGGTGGGAAAATCCACAGTGGGCAGCGCCGCTGTAGGCAGCAGGCGGTAACCCAAGAACCCGGCAAGCAGGAAGCCGGCCATCACCAGGGTAGTGGCCACGGGCCGGCGTATGAACAAGGCGGAGATATTCACGCGTTATTCCTTGGCAGAGGACATCGGGACAATCAGAAAAATACCGGGGCTTTGCCGCCCGGCCCCGGTCTGCATCTTCTGCGATCCTTGGTGTAGAACTCGTGAGTTGCTTTGGAACAATACGCCCGCTCCTGATCCAGCACAAGGTTGTTCTGGGCGTCAAAGCCGGCCCGGATCGGCCCGCGGCAAAAATCGTTATTGCGCTTCGCGCAAAACCCGGATGGGGTCTGCGACAGCAAGCGGCTCGCAAGCGAGCAGCGCAGTGCTTCCCTCTGTATGCTGACTATTTGCGCTGCAGGGTCACGCTCCAGCGGGTTCCGTGTTCGCTGCGGGCGGAGCAGGGGGCCTTGCCGTCCGGACCCGGGATGCACAGCTTGCGGTCCTTGGCGTAACCCTTGTTCGGCTCTTTGGAGCAAATCGCCTGCTCCGCGTGCAGCACAAGGTTGCCCTGGGCGTCAAAACTGGCCCGGGCCGGGCCGCTGCACAGATCGTTATTGCGCCGTTTGCGTATGTTTCTGTAGCCGACGCCTTTGGCGTCAAAGCAGTATTCCCCGTCGGCCTCGCCGCCGGTCTGCTCCAGGGTCAGGGTCATTGTGCCGGGAACGTATCTCCAGCAGCCTTCCAGAAAACTCAGATCATTGTCCGCAACGGATTTTTGCGGGATGCTCAGTTCCTGGCCCCTGGTCGCCCGTCCCTGTTCACGTGTTTTTCTGGGGCCATCGGGCTTTTTCGGCTCGGGCGCGGGTTCCGGGGATGTGGGCATAAGCTCGGCCGGGGAAGGGGACGGCTGTTCGGGCTCGGGTGCGGCCTCGGGTGTGGCGGTCTGTGGCGCTTCTGGCGCTGTCCGCGCCTCCGGCGGCGCGGCTTTGGCCGTAAAGCGCTCGCACAGGGCCATACGTGAAATCAGATTGTGGCGCAGAACCTCAATGGCCGAACGCAGACGTTGCTCTTCTTCCTGCGCCTGTTGCAGACGCTGTGCGAGGGATTCCTCGCTATCCCCGGCCGGGGGCGTGTTTACAGGGGAAGGGGCGGTACTGCCCCCTTCCGTGGTGCTTTCCGGCTTCTCCCCGGGCCGGGATGTCATCTCCCGGACGCTGGGAAAATCCATGGCGGTCCGCGCCGCAGCGGGCGGCAGGCGGTAGCCGGTGAACCCGGCAAGCGCGAAGCCCGCCAGCAGTATGCTGGCGAGCAGGGCGGGCCGTATGGGCGAGGCGGAAGTCTTCACTTGTCATTCCTCGGAAAGGATTATTAGAGCGTTCCACTTGAACCGCTCTGGTCCTTTTGTCCTCTGCCCGCGTCAGAAAAATTTTTTATTCCGGTCGGGTACCATAAGTGTACACTCCCTGGCAGAGAACAAAAATACATATTAATCAGTG
>JAJDJN010000163.1 GCA_030267245.1 Desulfovibrio sp. OttesenSCG-928-A18 | reverse complement strand
TCTATTCCGGCAAATCGTGGTGCACGAAAAAGTCCATGGCTTCCTTGTGGCACACGGCGCAGTTGCCGCTGGCGCCCAGGGGCGCGGCGGCCTTCTGGTACTGCATGGGCTGCAGATTGTCCCTGTTGTCGCCGACCGGGCTTGCCGCCGGGTACAGGGCGTGGGGCGCGCCGTGGCAGGATGCGCAGCGTACCGTGCCCGTGTTTTCGTAGGCGCGGGAAAAACGTTCCTCGGCCCTTGCCGTCCACTTGTTGAAGGCCGAAGCGGACGCGGGGTCCGGTTTTTTCGCCATATCGTGGCAGCCCTTGCAATGGGGCATGTTCACGTAAGGCTCGCGCGGCGCGATATCTTCGCTTTTGCCCGCCAGGGTCGGGCTGAGCATGGCCATACGTCTTTGCGCCGCCGCGTTGCCTTTTTCAGCCGAAAAACGGAGCAGGGCAATGGCATGGTCCGCGAGCCGGCCGTGGCAACTGGTGCAATCCATGCCGTACAACTCGTGAAAATCCCGAAAAAAGCGCGTCTGGCCCCCGTTTGCCGAGGCATGGCAGAGTCCGCAGGCCTCGGGGCCCTCAAGGGCCATGGTGGCATGAAAACCGTGCACGGCGGCCGAGGGGGAAAGCATCTGTTCCGATGCCTGGTGACAGCTGCTGCAATCCGGGGTTTTGCCTTCTCCGGCCAGTTTTTGCAGGTCAGTGTTGTTGCGTCGGTCATGGACGGCCAGGATGTCTCCGGCGCTTGCGGCGCTGATGCCGCTCTTGCCGGGCGTGGCCCAGGGGCCAGTATGGCAGTTGCGGCAGCCGCTTTCATCCGAAACAGGCAGCACGGCGCGTGTTTGGGCAAGGCGCTCGCCGGCGGCGTCCACGGCCGTGACAGTGACGGTCGGGTAGGGAGCGAAAGCGCCCGCGTCCGTATACGGCTTCAGCATCAGGGGCCGGGAATGAAAGGACGGACCGTCTTTGGCCGCTGTCAATGCGCCCGTGGCCGCGCCCTGATTGACGCCGCCGGCATGGGGCGCATCCAGCGCAAAGCTGATGCCGAACTCCTGCCCGGCCTGCCCCGGAGCGGCCGCGCCCTGCCCGTTGCCGCCGGCGTCCGCCGGCGTCCGTGTGGCGGACAAATCGATCACTTCCGGCGTATTGCCGCGCAGAATAAGCTGCGCGTTGAGCACGCTGCCCGGGGAACGCAGCACAAAAAAATCGGGAGCGGCAAAGATCTGGACAAGGCCTTGCGCGCTGAAGGCTGTCAGCAGGTAGTCATCCTTGTCCGGGTCAAAGGCTGGGATCTGAGCGGCGGGCAGGGCAGCGCCGGCAGCGGCCTCCTCTTTGGCCGCAGCCGCGCCGGCCTTTTCTCCGGCCCGGTCGGGCGTCATGGTCTGCGCGGCTGCCGGCGCGCTCCGGGCCTGCGCTCTGGGCCCGGCTTCATTTTTACCCGGGCCCACACGGATCAGAACCCAGCCGGTGAGGAGCAGCAGGACGAGCAGTCCGGCCAGCCAGAAATTATACAGACGCTTTTGCAGCGCAGGCGGACCTTGCATTGGCATATGGGACTCCTGACGCGTTTGGGCCGTCTTGCATGCCGCAAAGCCTCGGACAGGAACTGAACTGCCCGGGGCAGCCGGCGCTTCGCGCGGCGGCATGGCTTGCCCGGAAGGCCCGGGCCTGCCAAACGCTCATGTTTGTGGAAGCATTCATTATGTCTTGATACAATTGCCCTGCCCGGAACTCGACCTCCCTGCCGGGGGACAAGAATCCTCGTTCAGTGCTTCCCTGTATCTGCTATAACAGCGCCTGACGCCCTTCGTCACTTATTTTGCCGGTCCGGGTCGGAAGAAGGACTGTCCGGGCATGCGGGCTCCGCATCGTCCTGGGCAAAAGCGGCGCAGGACCAGCCCCTGTAGCTGCCGGCGTATTCCAGGCAGAGCTCTGCCAGGGCAAAGGTCTCCTCGTCCAGTTCTTCGGGGATGCCCGGGGCGGCAATGCAGACCTGAAAGGCGTTTTCCGGCCGCCTGTCCGTGTCGGCGGCCGCTTCCGCATCCTGCTGTTCGTCCGGCGCGGGCTCAAGCCCGGCCCCCTGTTCCGGATAAAGCCCGATATTCTGAAAGCGCGCGCCCCCTTCGGCCAAGATGGGGCCGGCGTCCGTGTCTGCTTCTGCCCCGGCTTCGTCTTTCGCGTGCCCGTCGCTGTCCGGCGCCGCCTGGTCCGCATTCGGAACAAGGGCCGGGCCGGAAGGCGCAACGCTGTATCCCCGGGAGCGGGCGGCCTGCATAAAGCCCAGGGCCGCATCCTGGCTGGGAAAGTCCGCCCAGTGCTCCACCATATGCGAGCGGGAGGGATCATCCCCCAGTTCCTGCAGGTGGCGGCAGACCCTGCGGTTCTGGATCGTGAGCAGGGCATAGTTGTCGGGGAAGAGAAAATCCAGGTACACGTCCCAGTCCGGGTCTTCGCGCACGCCGCATTCCCAGGGGTATGCGGCATAGGGGCGCATGACTTCCTCAAGCTCCTTGCGCCAGGCAAAATCCACCCGCACATAAAAAAACATGTCCAGGTGCCCGTCCGTGATGCAGCGGCCCACATAATGCGCCCCGTCCTCGCGGGTGAGGGCCGCGTCAAGGGCGTCTTCAAGCCCGGCCAGGCTGTCGTATTCGTCCGTTTTGGGAAAGCCGTATTCATCCGGATCCGTAAGCTTGAGGCTCACATAGGCCATGAGCGGATAATCGGGACGCGGCGCAAGATCCCAGGCCCCAAGGTCCACAAGCATGGAAGCCGGCTTGTCGTCAACTTCGCACAGGTAGCTGTCCCAGTTGTCGGTCATTGTATTCCCCCGTGAATAAACGGTGAAAACCGAATCCTGTTCAAAAATGCCCTGCTCCCGCCCCGGTGGAAGCGTCCGGCGTCCGCGAACCCGGGCGCCGGCATGGGAGCCGGGTGCAGCCGCTCCTCACGCTCGCGAAAATGGAGCGACAATATGGGAGTCAAGGGGGCGTCATGCCCCTTGTGGGGATTCCAAAGGGTGGAGCCCCTTTGGCCGCCGGGGCATCTTACCCGCCGCCGAGGTAGGCGGCCTGCACATCGGGGTTGGCGAGCAGGGCTTCGGCCTTGTCTTCCATCACCACTCTGCCCACTTCGATCACATAGCCCCGGTGGGCGATTTTCAGGGCGGCCCGGGCGTTTTGCTCCACCAGGATCACGGTGACGCCCTGGGCGTTGATCCGGCGTATGGAATCAAAGATGGAGCGCACCAGGATCGGCGCCAGCCCGAGGGAGGGTTCGTCCAGCAGCAGAACCTTCGGGTCGCCCATGAGGGCGCGGCCAATGGCCAGCATCTGCTGTTCGCCCCCGGACAGGGTGCCGGCAAGCTGTTGGGAGCGTTCTTCCAGACGCGGGAACAACTCAAAGATCCAACTGCGGATCTCTTCACTGCGCTCCTTGTCCTTGCTGGTGAAGGCGCCCAGGCTCAGGTTCTCCTGCACGGTCAGGGTGCCGAAAACGCGACGTCCTTCCGGGGCGTGGGTGATGCCGAGGCGGACCACCTCGTAACTGTGCATGGTATGCAGGGCTTTGCCCTCAAAAAAAATACCGCCGCCGCTGGGCTTCATCAGCCCGCTTATGGTGGTCAGGGTGGTGGTCTTGCCGGCGCCGTTGGCGCCGAGAATGGTCACGATTTCGCCTTTGTCCACGCGCACGGTGATGCCGTGCAGGGCCTCGACCTTGCCGTAGCACACGCGCAGATCGCGCAGTTCCAGATAAGGGTCGCCGTTCATGCTCTGCTTTTCCTATGCATGCGTCGTTCAGTCCTCGGCCCCGAGATAGGCCTCTATGACCTGCGGGTTTTTCTTGATTTCCTCCGGGGGCCCTTCGGCGATCATGGCGCCGTATTCCAGCACCACCAGATGCTGGCAGATCCGCATGACAAGGTTCATGTCGTGCTCTATGAGCAGGATGGTGATGCCGCGTTTCTGGATGGCCCGGATCAGGTCCATGAGGTCGGCTGTTTCCTGGTCGTTCATGCCGCCCGCCGGTTCATCCAGGATCAGGAAACGCGGGTCAGAAGCCAGAGCCCGGGCGATCTCCAAAAGACGCTGGTTGCCGTAGGAGAGATTGCCCGCGAGGTTGTTGTATTGGGCGTCAAGGCCGACAAAGGCCAGTTCCTTCATGCCCCGTTCCACTGCCTTGCGCTCTTCCCTGCGCTGCGAGGGCGGGCGGAACATGGAGGCGAACAGGCCCGCCTTCATGCGGCAGTGACAGCCGGCCAGGACGTTTTCCAGCACGCTCATGTTCTGGAAGAGACGGATGTTCTGAAAGGTGCGGGCAATGCCCAGGCTGACAATGGCATGCGGCGGCTTGCCGGTGATGTCCTGGCGGTCAAAGAGCACTTCCCCGGTATCCGGGCGGTAATTGCCGGTAATGATGTTGAATACCGTGGTCTTGCCCGCGCCGTTGGGGCCGATGAGGCCTACGATGCTGTTTTCCTCCACGTCAAAGCTGACGCCGGCAACGGCAACCAGCCCGCCGAAAGTTTTCAGCAAATTTTGCAGACAGAGCAGACTCATGCCCCTTCCTCCGCGCCGCCTTGAGGGGCCCGGTCCGGATCCGGCGGCGGCCCGGCCGCCGCTTCCTGTTTCCGGACGCCGCCCGGGTATCGGCCCACCAGCCCGCTGGCTTCATAGCGTCTGACCCGGGGGGGCAACAGGCCCTGCGGGCGGAAAATCATCATCAGCATCATGGCCGCGCCGAAAACGAGCATCCGGGCGCTTTCAAAGCCCCGGAACACGTCCTGCAGGCCGATGAGCAGAAAGGAACCCAGAATGACGCCGGCAATACTGCCGGAACCGCCAAGGATGACGATGGCAAAGAGAATGACCGATTCGTAAAAGCTGAAGGAGGTTGGCTCGATGGTGCGGATGTTGGCGGCAAAGAGCGTGCCGGTCATTCCGGCCCAGAAGGCGCCCAGGGTAAAGGCCAGGAGCTTGTAGCGCGTGACGTTGATGCCGCAACCGGCGGCGGCAAGGTCGTCGTGCTTGATATAGTTTAGCGCCCTGCCGAAGCGGGAGTGCT
>JAJDJN010000162.1 GCA_030267245.1 Desulfovibrio sp. OttesenSCG-928-A18 | reverse complement strand
GGCCCCATTGGCCGCCGAAAAGCGCATTACCGATGCCGTACCCGGCTCTGGCCCTGCCGGTTTTCTATCGCAGATCTCTTCGCCCCGCAATGCGCCAGCGCCCCTTGCGCTCTCACGGCAAATCGCGGTATATAGGCACCTGTGCCGCATTTTCCTAATGACACACACAATGCCCTGTCAGTAAACCGCAAGCGCCAGGAGGTGCAGCCGCAGCATGGACGCCGCCAGGATTCTCATAGTTGACGACGAACGCGATGCCGGAGATATCCTCTGTCTTCGCCTTGCGCGACGGGGCATGCTCCCCCACTCGGTAGCGAGCGGGCAGGCAGCTTTGGACTGGCTTGCGGACAACAGTGCCGACCTTGTGCTGCTGGACATCAAAATGCCGGGCATGGACGGGCTTGAGGTTCTGGATTACATCCGCCGCCTGTACCCGCAATTGCCGGTAATCATTCTTTCCGGGCATGCGAATATGGGCGACGCGGCCAAGGGCATGGAACTGGGGGCCTTTTTCTATCTGCTCAAGCCGGTGAACCTGGAAGAGCTCTGCTACAAAATCGAAGACGCCCTGCATCTGGCCGATCTTCGCGGCGGCACGGGCTGATACGGTTCGCTATGCCCTTGCCCTTGCCCTCGCTGCTCGGCCGTCTTTTCAAGCGCAAAAGCGCAGTTTCCGAAACAGAAAACGCGGTTTCCTTTGCGGAGCGCTTTCATCGTTTCAAGCTCTTTCTGAGCGCATATCTCGAGGCATACGGCGAAATGATGGGCTTTGAGGAACGGCTCGCCGGGGAGCTGCCCTTTGGCATGCCCTTTCTGCGCATGTGCACCGCGCGCATGACCGTTGCCTCCATGCAGTGCCTCGGGCAGCTCAACGCCCTGGGCGGTGGCCGCTTTTCCCGTCTTAACGAGCCTTTTTCCCGCCTGCGCCGGGAAATGCAGGACATACTCGACCGGGGCATACCCACTCTTGAAGGGCCGCTGGTGCTGCCCTTTGCCGAACTTGGCGAAGAGCATCAGGCCATTGTCGCCCCGAGTCTGGCCAAGCTTTCAGCCATACGCGACCAGTACCCGGAGTTTCTGCCCAAGGGCTTTGTCCTCACCGGCAGCGCCTGGGCGCGCTATTTCAGCGACCAGGACATGCACGACGAAATAGACCGGATCATGGTCATTTCGCAGGACGATCCGGGCAGCTACAGCGAAGCCGCCGCCACCATACGGGAGCGGCTGCACGACTCCTTCCCCCTGCCGCCGGAGATCAGGGACGCCATCCTGGATATGGCCGACCGGCAGTTCTCCGGCATGAACAAGCCGGGGCAGACCCTGCTTTTGCGCGGCATGCCCGTCTTTGCCGAGCACTCGGCCCTGGTCATGCCCGAGCAGTTGCTGCATACGCCGGTGGACATGGAGGAACTGCTGAACGCCCTGCGCGACGCCCTGGTCATGACCTTTCGCGCCCGGGCCATGATCTGCCGCCTGAAGCAGGGAATCCGGGCCCGCTCCATGCCCCTGTGCGTCTCTGTCACCGCCATCCCCCGGGATCACGGCCGGGGCAGCGCCCACCGCAAACTCGAAACGCTGAACCCGGAAGAACTCTGCGTGCATGTGCGCAGGGGCTTTTCCACCCCAGAGTCCTGGCCTTCCCAGGCCTCTGTGGAAGGAGCCTCGCTGCCTGAAGATGTCATGGAGCACCTGACCCTCAGCGCCCGCCGCGCCCTGGGCTGTCTGACCGATGCGCCGGTGCGGGGCAACAGGCATGAACTGTTCTGGGTGGCGGGCGAAATGGGCTGTTTTTACGTGCACGGCGTGAACGCCCTGCCCGATCCGGTCCTCGGCCCCGAGTCCTCCGCTCCCCCGACTACAGACGAAGCGGCGCAGGCGGACGAAAACGTCATTGTTGGCGGCCTCAGCGCCTACCCGGGGCAAGTGCGGGGCCCGGTCTTTATTGTGCGCAACTTTACCGACGCCCTGAACATGCCCCTGGACAGCATTCTTGTCCTGCCACAGGCCTCGCCCCGCTGGTCCTTTCTGCTCGATTTCGCCTCGGGGGCCATTGCCGGCGACGGAACGGGCAACGGGCTTTTCGCGCGCACGGCCAGGCGCTACGGCAGGCCCACCGTGCTGGGCCAGCCCAGGGCCTATGCGGAGTTGGACAACGGCAGGGAAATCCGCATCCGCGCCAGCGCGGACTACAGCCCCCGCATTGAAAAACTCCCGGACGCGGCCGAGCAGGGCCAGCAACACTCGACCCCCACCTGGCTGCCGGACAGCGGTATAGCGAACATGGCCCGAGAACTCGCTCCAAAAATAGCCAAGGTCACACTGCCTGATTCGGATAATGTGGATTTTCGGGCCGAGAACTGCAAGACCTTTCACGACATCCTTCTTTACTGCCAGGTGCACGCGGTGCGCGAGATGTACCGGGCCGGAACCAGCGCGCGGACCCGCGAGGCCCCGGCCAAACAACTGGTCTGCGACGTGCCCAAGCAGTTCTGGATCATCAATCTCGACGACGGCTTTTTTCAAGAAATCCGGGGGCCGATGGTCCAACTGGAGCAAATTGCCTCGCTGCCCATGCGCTCGCTCTGGCGGGGCTTTTCCGCAAAGACCTGGGAGGGGCCGCCGCAATTGAACGCACGGGGCTTTTTGTCCGTGCTTTTTGAGGCCACGGCAAACCCGAACCTGGACCCGGCCTCGCAGTCCACGCAGTATTCTGAAAAAAACGTCTTTCTCATCGCCAAGCGCTTTTGCAGCATGCGCTGCCGCTTTGGCTTTCATTTTCTTTCCATCGACTGCCTTTTGGGCGAACGGGAAAAAGAACGCTTCATCGTATTCCAGTTCAAGGGCGGGGCCGCCAACCTTACCCGGCGCATCAGGCGGGTGCATTTTGTGGCCGAACTGCTGGCCCAGTTCGAGTTCGCCACCGAGATTTCGGGCGACATCCTCACCGCCCGGCTGGAAGAAGGCAGCGAAGAGCAGTTTTTGAGCGCCCTCACGGTGCTCGGTTACCTGGTCATGCATACCAGACAGCTGGACATGATCATGGGCGATGAGGAAGCCCTTGCCTCCCACCGCTTTATCATGCTTGAAGACATGCTCCGCCTCGCCTGCCTGCCCCCCCTGGATCTGAGCGCCCCCGAGATCTGAGCCAGCCCCATAGTGTCAAAGCATGTTCACCGGCGCTTTTTTGCTTAAAGGCGCACCTTATT
This sequence comes from Desulfovibrio sp. OttesenSCG-928-A18, assembly GCA_030267245.1. Taxonomy (GTDB): domain Bacteria; phylum Desulfobacterota; class Desulfovibrionia; order Desulfovibrionales; family Desulfovibrionaceae; genus Frigididesulfovibrio. The sequence goes on along the minus strand of JAJDJN010000162.1, from coordinate 1,927 downwards.
CCGCAAATACACCTTGACAAATCGTCATTTAATTGACAGTTGCTTCAGATAAGAATCTGGATGCCCCGGCGCCGTATCGCTCACGCGCCGGACGGCGCGAACGGCAGGGGAGAATGCAGGCATAATGAAATCAGGTGACAACGGCATTATCGGCGAAAGCACTTCACTGGCTGAAGTGTTCCACACCCTGGCCAAGGTGGCGCCCACGGACAGCACCGTGCTGGTGACCGGCGAGTCCGGAACCGGCAAGGAGTTGCTGGTCAGGGCCTTGCACAGCAAAAGCCATCGCGCGGACAAACCCTTTGTGCCCATCAACTGCGGGGCCATCCCCAAGGAACTGCTGGAATCCGAGCTTTTCGGCCATGAAAAGGGCGCCTTTACCCATGCCATCAGGACCAGGCCGGGGCGTTTTGAACTGGCCGAGGGCGGCACGGTCTTTCTTGACGAAATAGGGGAAATGGACCTGCTCCTGCAGGTCAAAATCCTGCGGGTGCTGCAGGAACGCGAGATCGAGCGCGTGGGCGGCCAGGGCACAAAAAAGGTGGACGTGCGCATCATCGCCGCCACCAACAGGGACCTGGAAGAAGAGGTCGCCGCCGGGCGCTTTCGCGAAGATCTTTACTACCGCCTCAATGTCATACCCCTGCATCTGCCCCCCCTTCGCGAACGCGGCGAAGACGTCCTGTTGCTGACCGAGCACTTCCTGAAAAAATTCTGCGCCCAGAAACATCGCCCCTGCCTCAGCCTGACCCAGGACGTGCAAAAGGTCCTAGAGGCCTACCCCTGGCCTGGCAATGTACGCGAACTGGAAAACCTGGCCGAACGCCTCTCCATCCTCTGCGATGAAGACTCGGTGCAGCTAAGTGATCTGCCCCAGAAAATCCTCGCCCAGGTCGGCGATGTCATGGAGTTGCCCGCGCCCTTGCCCAGGTCCGGCCCCTTGCCGCGTTCCGGCTTTGCCTGGCCCACCATTGCCGATCTGCGCGAGCAGAAAACCGGCCTCAAAGAGTTTTTTGACAACGCCGAAGAACGCCTGCTCACAGAGGCCCTGCAACTGGCCGGAGGCGTCAAGAACCAGGCGGCGGAAATCCTCGGCATCAAACGCACCACGCTCATTGAAAAATTGAAAAAACGCGGTATGGAATGATTCCCATTCCAGAGGAATTGCCGTACCGTCATATATGCCAGCCCACCGCGAAGCGGGCTGCGCGCGAAAATGACGGATGCCCGGGGCTGTTCCTCTTACCGCATGGATTTTGCATGAAGGCTCCTGTGATGCAACGCCTTTGCGCCGGCGCAATCCGGTCCCTTTTTCGGTTCGCCCTGTCTTGTCTTCCCGTGCCGCTTCTCGGCATTGCCCTGCTCTGCCCGGCAAAACACGCGGCCGGAGCCGAACTGCATTGGGAGCAGTTGCCTGATCGCGAACGAATCCGCATCGAATTGTCCGTTATGGAGGGCATGCCCGGTCGTGTGGGCCGCATTGCCCCCAATGGAGTACTTGTTCCCTTTACGGACATGCCCGCCGGCCTGCATGTGGCCGAGCCCCCGAAGGACGCCCGCCTGTTCAAGGGTACCCAGCACCAGGGCCGCGCCCTGGTGCTGCTGACCCAGACCCCGGAATTCGGTTTCGTGGTCACCAAAAACAGTCCTGAAGAAATCATAGTGGATTTTTTCCACAACCCCCTGGGCGCGCGCTGGAAAGCCACCGGGCCGGCAACGGCCACGGAACTGGTCCCGGATATAGCCGTAACCCCGCTTACGCCCCCGGATGCCGACAATCTGGCCCTGCAGCAGGATCCGCAAGGAAAAAAAGCCCAAAGCGCTCCCACGCCCACCGGGCAAAAGCCAGAGCCGGGTTCCTCAGCCGGCGGCCCGGCGCCCGCCGCCCCTTCCGCCGGCACGGAACTGGCGCCGGAACCGGCCGCGG
>JAJDJN010000161.1 GCA_030267245.1 Desulfovibrio sp. OttesenSCG-928-A18 | reverse complement strand
CGGCCTCCAGTTCCCCGCACAGGCGGTCCATTTCCGGGCCGTGCTCGTGGCCGAGCAGGTGGGCCAGGCCGTGGGCGAGCAGGCGGATGCAGTGTTCTTCCGGGTCCTGGCCGTACAGGAAGCATTCGCGGGCAAGGGCGTCGGCGCACAGGGCCATCCAGCCGAGAAAGGGGCTGCTTTCACGGTGGCTTTCGGGCGGGGCATACGCGCCGGCCTTTTGCGGGGCGGGGCGGGTTCTGGAATCGTCGCGCGCGGGAAAGGACAGCACATTGGTCGGTCCGCTCAGGCCGAGACTTTGGGCATGCAGCTCGGCCATTGCCGCGTCGTCCAGAATGCTCAGTTCCAGGCGCGCATGGGCGTGGGCGGTGGGGCGCAGCATGGCCGTCACAAGCGCCCCCAGTTCCGGGCGGGCAAAGGGGAGCTTCCAGCAAGGGGAGGACTTTGCGCGCAGGATTAGAACAGCCTGTTCTGCTTCGGCGTCGTGCGCATCGTACGGAGGCTGGCTAAAAACAGTCATGCTCGTGCCCTTATTGGGGCATGGGCGGCGGATCGATCCGGGGCACGAGCTTTCTCCGCTCCGGGTTCTGTTCGGATGGAGGTCCGGACTTGGCGGCGCCCTGCGCCGGGGGTCGCAGGCCATCCCTGCCGTCCGCCGCTGGAGCGGCCTGGTTGTTCTCTGCCGTTCCCGCCGCCGGGGTGGCTTTTGCGCTTCCGGCAACAGCCGGGGCGGCCTGGGGCGGCGCCGGCATATGTACGGCTTTGAGCAGCGAGGGGCGGGTGGCTTTTTTGTCCGGTCCGCCGGGGTAGCCGATGCGGTGGTGGTACAGCCCGCGCAGCACATGCTGGAAGCTGTCCGCCAGATTGTCCAGATCCTTGAAGGTAAGCTCCGATTCGTCCAACTGGCCGGTGGCGAAGATGCTTTTGATGATCGTTTCAATATGCTGCCGCAGCCGTGTGGGCGTGGGGTCCTCCAGGGTACGGCTGGAAGCTTCCACAATATCGGCCAGCATGACCAGGGCTGCTTCGCGGCTGCGCGGGCGCGGACCGGGATAGCGAAAATCTTCGATATTGGGCGGCGGCGCGTCGGGCAGGTTCATGGCCTTGCGGTAAAAAAACTGAATGACGCTGGTGCCGTGATGCTGCCGGATGATGTCAGTTACTTCCTGGCCCAGACGGTGCTCCTTGGCCAGTTCCACCCCGTGCTTGACATGGGCGATGAGGATTAGGGCGCTCATGGACGGCGAAAGCCGGTCGTGCGGGTTGTCGTCAATGGGCTGGTTTTCTATGAAGTACCCGGCTTTGCTGATCTTGCCGATATCATGATACAGGGCCGCCACCTTGCACAAAAGACTGTGCGCGCCCACCCGCTTTGCGCCGGCCTCGCACATGTTGGAAACGATCAGGGAATGGTGATAGGTGCCGGGCGCGTTGAGCATGAGATCCCGAAGCAGGGGCTGCTCCATGTTGAGCAGTTCCATGAGGCGAAAGCGCGTGGTGTAACCGAATACCATCTCCACCACGGGCGAGAGGGCAAAGGTCAGGACCATGGACAAAAGGGCCCCGGCGGCAACGGCCACCATCTCTGAAAAGTAACGCATGTGCGCGCCGCCCTGCAGCAGGGTGGCCCCGGCCCACATGGCAAGAAGCCCGGCCATGAGCGGCAGCACCGAGAGCACCACATCCCGGCGCGAGGCGCTGCGGCCGGTCAGCCAGGTGCTCCACATGGCGGCCATGAAATAGAAAAGAAAGAGCCCGAGCCCGCCGCCCATCATCAGGGCACAGAAAAAGGACAGCAGCAGGCCGGTGACCAGATAGCGCCTGGCGGTGAAAATCTGGGACGACAGCGCGGCCGCGCCTGCCACGGGCACGGCGTAGGCCAGGCTTTCCGGCAGGAATTTTATGGTCACTTCGGCCAGTTGCGCGCCGTGCATGTTCAGCCCTTTGCTGATAACGGCAAAAACAACCAGCAGGGTGGCCAGAAAGATGAAGTCCTTGTTGCTGACCGGGCTGCCCGGCTTGCTGCTTGGCGAAAAAAGCAGACCGGTGGAGAGCAGCAGACCGCACAGGGCGATCCCCGCAAAGGTCTTCATTTGAAAGGGGTCGTCGCGCTTGTTGAGCATGACCTGCATTTTTATCTGCTGCTCGCGTGAAACCCGCTCCCCCTGCTTGACGATGTTCTCGCCGCGCAAAACGCGGTACACCACCGGGTCCACTGTTTTGGCCACGGCATCGGCCCGATCAAGGGTGAGGTCGTAGTTGGGCATCAGGGTCGGGCGCAGCACTTTGGCAAAGAGCAGTGAAACGCCCTGCTTGGCCTGCGCGGACAGGGACAGAGCGGCAATCTGCTGCGAAAGCTGCACCTCCAGGCTTTTCAGGTCGGGCAGGGCGTGTGAATCCGTAAAATGGCTCTCTTCGCCGGAGTTAACGTTGCGCACGAGGATGCCGCCGGGATAGGAATAGCTGACGTCGGTGTTGGGCAAAACGCCCAGGAGCATGCGCTGTTCCGCCAGGGGCAGCAGTTTTTCAAGCACCGCCTGCTGAACAATGGAGGAGGAAAGGACCATGATCGCGCCCATGGTCACCTCCTCTCCTATTTCAGCCGAAAATTTCTTGCGCACGATTTCCCGTTCCTCAGAACTCTGCGCCTCGTTAATGGCCAGAAAAAGCGCCTGGATCTGCTCGCGCATGGCGTCCACGGGCATGGGGGCCAGATCCATGACCAGCGGCTGCATGCGCCTGGCCAGGTCCTGCCTGGCCGCTGTGGCGCGCTTGTCTTCAAAAACAAAGGTGCGATCCGCGCTGATGTCTTCCGGCGCGACCTCCCCTTCCGTCAGCACCCGTTGTTTCGGGGCGAAGTCCGTGGCCGCGAGCGCCGAAAGCATCAAGATGACCAGAGCCAGCAAAAAGTAGGCCTTGGGCGGCAGCGCCCGGTCTATTTTGTGCCAGAACAGGGAAAGGGGGGAAGGAGCCTTATCGGGTATGTTTCTCGTAGCAGTCATAAGCGTCCACTATACGCCCCACAAGGGGGTGGCGGATGACGTCTTCCTTGCCGAAGCGCACAATGCGGATGCCCTCCACATGGTGCAGCACTTCAAGGGCATGGACCAGGCCGGAGCGCGGCGGGCCGTCAAGCGCGGGGAGATCTATCTGGGTGATGTCGCCGGTTATGGCCGCATGCGAGCCAAAACCCAGACGGGTGACAAACATTTTCATTTGTTCGCGGGTGGTATTCTGGGCCTCATCCAGTATGATAAAGGCGTCATTCAGGGTGCGCCCGCGCATGAAGGCCAGGGGCGCGATTTCAATTATGCCGCTTTCGATCATTTCAGCGGCTTTTTCCGCATCCAGCATATCGTGCAGCGCGTCAAACAGAGGGCGAAGGTAAGGGTTGACCTTGTCGGCAAGGTCGCCGGGCAAAAAGCCCAGGCGCTCGCCCGCTTCCACCGCCGGCCGGGTCAGGATGATGCGCCGGACCTTTTTCGCAAACAGCATGGAAAGGGCCACGGCAACGGCAAGATAGGTCTTGCCCGTGCCCGCCGGGCCGACGGCGAAGGTCATGTCCGAATGGCGCAGGGCGTCAACGTATTCACGCTGGCTCAAGGTCTTGGCCACCACAGTCTTGCGGCTTGAGGCCGCCAGCACCGCATCCTGAAAAAGACTGCGCAGTTCCGTGCCCGGACTGCGTTCAAGGATGCCGTAGGCATGGGCCACATCCCCCGGCTGCAAGCGGACGCCGGAGCGCAAAAGCGAATAGAGCTGGGTCAGCAGCTTGCTGGCCAGCTCGGCCCGGGCCGCGTCGCCCTTGATGGTCAGCTCCGAACCGCGCGATAGCAGACGCAGACCGGCCACCTGCGCCAGACTTTTGAGGTTGGCGTTCTGCGGTCCGAATAATTCGTTGGCATACCCGGTGTCGTCAAAGGCAAGAGCCAGTTCCGCCTCATTGCCGGAATATGGCGGCAAAAGCGCGGAACTCGAGCTGTCTGATTTGTTGGGGGTGCTGCCGTCTGAAGGACTGTTTTGTGTCATGGATACCTGTCGGAATGCCTGGAGCGCTCATTTGCATGGAAGCGAATCTCATCCGCAAGTCTTGATGCTGCTCACAATACTAAGAAAAATACCAGGAGTCCACGTATTATTTTGTTTGTAAATTCAGAATGATATGATGATATTGTCAGTCCGGCTCATGCCTGGGGAATGGCATGCAATATGCATAGATTTTTCCGTTCAGGCTTCGCGGGCAATACTTTCCCGTTGGCCGGAGGGCTTTGCCCCTTGAAGAATCCGCCAGGGGCATGATGTCCCGCGCCCCCTGCATTGCCGCGCCGTGTTCGCGCCCGGCGGGGGAGCCCGAGGAGCACAGGCCCGAGTGCCCTTGCACTTTTCAGCTTCGGGCAGGTAAACTTTAGGAAGGATGCACCCATGTCCAGCATATCCGCTTTGCAGGCGCAAGCCGCTTCATTGAGTCTGGTGGATTTTTTGAACAAAAAAGACCAGGCCGAGTCTTCGATCCTGGACAGCTCAACAACCATGGCTTCTTCGGAACTGCTGCTCTCGAACAGCCAGAACAAGCGGGCGCAGAGCGCTTACGGAACCGGGCTCACGTCCTCCGCTGGACAGGCCGCCCTGAAAAAGGCTCTGGAAGAAATGGGGGCCAACGAGCGCACGGTGACGCTTTCGGAGATACGGCGCTACCGCGAGCAGTTGGAAGAGGAATTCAGCGCCAACTTGCGCGGGGAACTGAAGGCGCTCGGCGTTGGCGAGGATGTGGAGTTTTCCGTCAGCATCGACACCGAGGGCAAGGTTAAGGTAACTTGCGACGATGCCCTGGCAAAAGAAAAGATCGAGCGGTATTTTGTAGATAATCCGGGGGCAAGCGAGCAATTCGGCTATATTCAGGCCCTTTCTAACCTGAACCGCGCCCAGCGCAGCCCGGCGGCGGCCAGCCAGTCCTGGTCGGCCATTGCAAACGGCAACAATCCCCTCAGCGCGGCGCATCTGGAAGCTTTTTTCTGTGACGCCCTAGGCTCGGGCATGGGCTATTCCTCGCTGCTGGCCAGTTTCGGCAGCAACGCTTCTTCGGCAGCCAGCTTTTACACCGGCCTGGACTTTACGGTGTAGCAAGGCGGAAAAATCAGATCCGGGCCGGAACTCG